>NZ_JAQOSR010000109.1:0-30900 GCF_046718885.1 Bradyrhizobium sp. UFLA01-814
TACGCTTGAAAAAATGCGCGTGCACGGCCGAGGGCCAGCCTATCGCAAGCACGGCCGCTACGTCCGCTACCACATCGAGGACCTCGTGGAGTATTCGCAGGCGAGCAAGCGGAGGTCGACCTCCGATGCGGATTGATCGCAACTTGCTGCGAACGTGCGCCATCCTGTCAGCGCTATGCGGCGGGATCGTTGCGGTACTGGTGTCGTTTGCGGGGGGCACGCCCTTTGTCATCTACAACGCTTCCGGCAGCGCGCCGCTCGGCCTCTACTACCTCGATCAGCGATTGCCGGAGAAGGGTGAGCTCGCGGTTGTGAAACCGGCACCTGCGATCGAGCTGCTGCTGATCGCTCACGAAATCCTGCCCGGTCCGCTGCCGCTTTTGAAGCAGGTTGCGGCAGCAGCGAGCGACGAAGTCTGCCGCTCGAGGCAGCCCTCCGATACGATTTCGATCAACGGCAAGGTGCTCGCCGAGGTGCAGATGAACGATCAGGCCGGCCGTCCGCTGCCGGTTTGGGAGGGCTGCATGCGCCTCGTGGACGGTGAGTATTTCTTGCTACAGCCGCATCCATTTTCGTTCGATTCTCGCTACTTCGGCCCGGTTTTGCGCTGCGACATCCTCGGCGTCGCGCGCCCGATCTGGACCTGGAATCCCGATGGATGAGCGTGATGGCAACGCAGTTGGACCGGGGATGCATCCAGGCGCGAGCCTCGCCACCCCGTTTGGTAACAGGGTCTTGCGTTGCTTCGATGCATTTGCAAAACTGATGGCAGTCTATCCGGTCATAAGGGTTTCTGCTGCCATGATGAACCTGATGCATTGGAGAACGGTCGTTGCCGTCGCCGACCATGGCAACATCACCCGCGCCGCCGAACGCGTCGGCCTGACCCAGTCCGGCGCGAGCCAGGCCATCGCCCTGCTCGAGGAACTGCTTGGCGTCCAGCTCTTTACCCGCGACCGAAGGCAGACCGTTCCGACCGCGGTCGGGTTTCAGATCATCGAGCAGGCGCGGGTGATGCTCTCGGCGCTCGAGACCATCCGCACCGTGGTGGATGAATCGCAGGGGCTCGAGCGCGGCACCATCAGGATGGCGTGCTTTCCGGTCGTGCTCGCGACGATCCTGCCGCCGATCCTGCGGCGGTTCAAGCAATCGCATCCCGGGATCGATGTGATTACCTTGGAGGCGAGCGATGAGGAGATCGATGCGCTGATCGCCGCAAAGCAAGTTGATGTCGGCATGGTGGTCAACCCGTCCCCCTCGCGCAATTCCATCCTGCTCGGCAAGGACCCATGGGTCGCCGTGGTCCCAAGTGGCCATCGGTTCGCCCGGCCCGGCAAGCGGGGTATCGTTGACTTGAGCGAAGTCGTCGCCGAGCCGTTCATTCTGGCGACCGGAGGATGCCGTGCTACCGCCGAAAAACTCATTACCGAGAAGCGCCTGAAGATCGCCGATCTCCGTGTCTCGGTGCGTGACCGGAGCAGTGCCTTTGCACTCGTGCGCGAAGGCGTTGGCGTGACGCTGGTCCCGGAGCTGACGCTGCCGGAGAACAGACAGGGCTTGCGCGTTCTTGAGCTCGCCGACCCTGTCCACCGGCGCTTTGGCCTTGTCAGCCACAGCAAGGCCAACACCAAAGCCGTGCGCGCGTTTTTCGAGATGCTGCAGCCGGCCTGACCGCGGCATCAATTGCTCAATACAACGGAGCCGTTTCTGCCCGGGCACGGCCTCGACGCAGGCGGCTGCCGCGTCCGCGCAATTCTCGAGCATATGGACCGCACCCATACGGTCCGCGCCGATTTCCTCGTGAGCCACGACGCGGTCGTGGGCGTCGGCGAGATCAAGCCTGAGCTCACACCGTCCAGAGTTATCAGTAGCAGCGCTAATGCCAGGATTCTGGACAATTAATTTTACGTGATTTCTGTCGAGCCCTATCTCTTGCCGCCATCAAGCGGGCCGCATCGACACCTTTCGAAACCCTCGTCGAAGGGCGAACGATCCGATGCACAACAGAGACGAAACGATGAAGCTATTTTCGGCGCCGAATTCCTGCTCCCTGTCGCCTCATATCGTGCTGCGCGAGCTCGATTTACCCTTCAAGCTCGTGATGGTGAACAACAAGACCAAACGGACATCCGAGGGCGGAAACTTCCTCGACATCAACCCGAAAGGATACGTGGCGGCGCTGCAGCTCGAGAATGGGGAAGTTCTCACCGAAGGTCCTGCGATCGTGCAGTATCTCGCCGACCTCAGGCCAGCGGCCGGTCTCGCGCCTCCCGCCGGAAGCCTGCAACGCGTGCGGCTGCAGGAATGGCTCAACTTCATCACAAGCGAGATTCATGCAACCTCGCACCCGCTGTTCAATGCATCGATACCTGAAGAGATTAAGCAGATCTTCAAGGACCGTCTGTTCCGCCGCTTTGCCGAGATCACGGCAACGCTCGAGAAGCAGGAACACCTGCTCGGCGACAAGTTCGGCGTGGCCGATGCCTATCTCTACACGGTGCTGCTCTGGATGAAGGGCTTCTCGATCGATCTTGCCTGCTGGCCGGTGATCAAGAGCTACATGGATCGCATTGCAGGGCGCCCGCATGTGCAGGCTGCGCTCGAAGCCGAAGCCGGAACTGCGCTTCCCTGACCCTGCCGCCCTCTGGGCGGCCGACATGGACCCGTTTTGTGTAACCGCCGCGCACGGCCGCGGCTGACGACCAACAAAAATCCCGGGAGGATTATTGATGTCTTACGCACCGATCGTAAGGATGGATAAGCGCGTCGATGGGCTGCTTTCTCCCGACGCAAAGCTCGAGGCCGTTGTCACCGGCTTCGGCTTCACCGAGGGCGTGACCTGGATCAACGCCGGTGCCGACAGCCATCTGTTGTTCAGCGACATTCCGGCCAACGTCATCTACCGCTGGTACCCGGGCGGGGAGGCCGAGATTTACCTCGAAAAAACCGGGTATCAAGGTGTCGACGTGTGGCGCGTCGGCATGCCCTTCACGAACGGCAAGCCGGAGGACGATCCGCAGTTCGAGCAGTTCAACATGTTCGGCTCGAACGGTCTCACCCTCGACCAGGAAGCGCGGCTGATCATTGCCACCTGGGGCGGCCGCTCCATCGTCCGGGTCGAGAAGGACGGTCAGCGCTCGGTCCTGGCCGAGACGTATCAAGGCAAGCGGTTTGGCGGACCGAACGATGTCGTGGTCCGCAAGGACGGCTCGATCTATTTCACCGACACGTTCGGCGGCATGGCGAAGCTTGGCGCGGATCCGCGCTGCGAGATCGATATCAATGCGATCTACATGATCCAGAACGGCAATGTCGTGCGGGTCGTCGACGACATCCCGAACACCAATGGGCTCGCATTCTCGCCGGACGAGAAGGTGCTCTACGCCAACGGCTCGATCGACAACTACATTCGCCGCTACGACGTGCTGGCTGACGGAACGATGACAAATGGCCGCATGTTTGCGGACCTGCGCGATGAAAGCGGCATCGGCATCACCGACGGCATGCGGGTCGACGAACGCGGAAACCTGTGGTCGACCGGACCGGGCGGCGTATGGATCATCAGCGCCGAGGGGACGCGCCTTGGCCGCATCCCGCTTCCCGAGGGCGGCACCAACCTCGTGTTCGGCGGCGCTGACCGCAGGACGGTATTTGTTTCGTGTCCGACTACGATCTACCGGATCGAGACGCTCGTGGCCGGCGCGCGCTGACGATCGTATCGCTGCGCCCTCGTGCGCAGCCCGCACCGCAAATCGCCGGCATTCAGTTCGCTGACGTTCAGTCCTTCGGGAGACGCTCATGAAGAGAAGGCAGTTCCTGACGCTGTCAGGTCGCGCCGGTTTGCTCGCGGCTACTGCGAGTGCCGCACCGGCTTTGTTAACGAGAAGAGCCGCCGCACAAGCGCGCTCCTCGATCCGGATCGGTATGTCGATCTCCTCGACCGGCCCCTTCGCGCACGATGCCCAATCCGGCAGCCGCGCCATCAAGATGTGGCTCGACGAGACAAACCGGCAGGGCGGTCTCCTGCAAAGAGGCAGCCGCCTGCCGATCGAGCTGCTGGTCCGCGATGACCGCAGCGACAAACAGCTGGTGCCGCGGGTCTACGAAAGCCTGATCAATGACGACAAGGTCGACCTGGTGCTCGGACCCTACGGATCGACCCTGACGGCCGCGGCGGCGGCCGTCACCGAGCGGTATGGCATCTTCATGATGGGATGGGCGGTGGCAGCCGACACCGTGTTCCAGCAGGGCTATCGCTTCATCGTGAACGGTGGCACGACGCCGATCTCGCGGGTGCCTGACGTCCCCGTGCAGGCGCTCAAGGACACCGGAGGACAGGTGGTCTCGACCATTGCGGTCGATGAGCCATATTCGGAAGCCCTGGCCGGCCTGTTCAAGGTCGCGGCCGAAAAGCGCGGCCTGCGGATCGGAACCATGGAGAAATACCAGCGCGGCGCGCGGGACTTCACCATCTCGCTGCAGAAGGCGGCCGCTGCCGGCACGGACCTGCTCTGCATCACGTCCTACGATTCCGACATGATCGCGATGCTCCGGCAAATGAAGGAAAACGACATCAATTTTCCGGCGATCTTCTCGGGCTTCTCGCAGAATTCCTCAATCCTTGCGCTCGGGGCCGATGCCACCGGACTCTGGGGCCAGTTCAACATCGATCCTCGGGTGCATTATCCGGTCACGCGCGGCGCCGATGCCGAAGGCTTCCTGAAAGCCTACCGGACGGCCTATCCAAACGGCCCCGAGCCCGACATCAACACCGCGGTTGCCGCTGCCGGTACCACGGTTCTGGGCGCCGTGATCGAGCGGGCGCCGGATCTTTCGGCGGCAGCATTGAAGCGGACCGCGCTCGATCTGAGTGGCAAGCTGACGGTGCTGAGCGGCACCTACGCCATCGACGAGACCGGCCAGCAAACCGGGTTCAACATCCTGGTGCTGCAGAACACAGCGGATGGCCGCGAGGTCATCGCGCCGGCATCGTTCGCGACGGCCAAGCCGCGCTATCCGATGCCGACCTGGGCGGAGCGGGGCTGATGTTCACTCGATGTTGGACTTTCGCCCGGAGAAGACTGCTTGCGGTCGCGCGCGGCTCACGCCTTGCCGGGGCAAATCAGCAAAACGGGAGGGGCCGGTGACGGACGTGAGCGAGGCTGCGGTGCAGGACACCCGCAAAGGGATCTATCGCACCGCACCGTCGCGCCTGACGCGCTCCTCCCTTCTGATCTGGATCGCTACGCTTGGGGCCGGGTTCGTTCTCGCGGCAACGATGCCTATGGCAAGCAGCGGTCTGTCGTTCTGGTTCTATCTCCTGCAATGGATCACGCTGGCAACGGCGGTCAATCTCGTTGCAGGCCTCGTCGGCTATCTGCCGTTCGGCTTTGTCGCGTTCTTTGGAGTAGGCTCCTATGCCACAGCGGTGCTGGCCCAGTTTCATGGCGTTTCGGCCGGATGGAGCATCGGTGGAGCGGCTGCGGCCGGCGCGCTGCTCGCGTTGCTGTTTGCACCGACGATGAGACTGAGCGGCGTGTTCTTCTCGATTGTCAGTCTGTCGCTGTCGATCGTCCTGAAAAGCCTGGTCTCGATCCTTCCCGAACAAATCGCCGGCGGAAGCTCGGGCGTCACCATCACCGCAATCAAGGACCCGATCTTCTCCTATTACCTGATGGTCGCGCTCTGCCTGGCATCGCTTGCGATCGCAACGCTGATTGCAGTCACGCCCTACGGATTGCGCCTGAAGGCGATCCGGGACGATGCCGGCGCGGCGGCGATGATCGGGATCGACGTCGCGCGGCTGCGGCTGTCGGTGTGGATTCTCTCCGCCATGATTGCTGCAACCTGCGGCGGGATCGAGGCGCTCTATTCGTCGGTGATCGATCCGTCGGCGTCCTTCAACATGCTGATCTCGGCGAAGGCCATCATCTATGCCGCGCTCGGCGGGCTCGGCACCGTCATGGGGCCGCTTCTGGGCGCGCTCCTCATGAGCGTGGTCGATGAGTTGATCTGGGCGAGATTTCCGATTGCCAACCTGTTCATCCTCGGCGCGCTGATCTCGCTGACGGTCCTGTCCATGCCAAAGGGCATGGTCGGCTCGCTGCTCGACCGCCATCCGCGCTTCCGGCGCTGGTTCTTCTAAAGGAAAGCCATGGCGACACTTGTCCCGAACATCATTCTGAACGCCGCGATCCTCGGCATCATCTATGGCTTCCTCGGCTTGAGCCTGACGATCGTCTATGGCGGCATGCGCATTGCAAATCTTGCGCATGGCGACATCGTGGTTGCCGGGAGCTTCGTCACGTATTCCTTGACTGCGAAGTTCGGCTATTCTCCGATCGCGGCGCTGCCGGTCGCTTTCATATATCTTTCGTTGCTTGGCTATTGCCTTTATCGGATCGCCGGCAAACGGTTGCAGAATTCCCAGGATCCCGAACTCGCCTCCTTTCTGTTCTTCTACGGCGTCTCGCTGATGACCAGCGCAGCGCTGCTTTTCATCTTCGACGCCGACGCCCGCGCCATCTCGTTCCAGTTCAAGCCGCTTTCGTTTCAGTTCCTGGGCCTGCGGGTGCCTCATGCCCGCCTTGTCGCGGCCGGCGTCGCGCTTGCCCTGGTGCCGGCGATCTTCTGGGCGCTGTACCGGACAATCTATGGCAAGGCGCTACGCGGTGCGATCATGAACCGGGATGCACTCCGGATCGTCGGCATCGACATCGACAGGCTGTCGATGTTTGCTTTCTCGATCAGCTTCGGTCTTGCCGGAATGACCGGCGTTCTGATCGCGCTGGTGTTCCCCGCCTTCAGCCCGTTTTCCGGAATGGACTATACCATCCTTGGCTTTGTCGTGATCGTGCTGGGTGGCCTCGGCAGCCCGCTCGGAGCGCTGGCCGGCGGACTGCTGTTCGCGCTGACCGAGCAGCTCACGACGCTCTACCTCGGCCAGAGCACTGGCCTGATCGCAGGATTTCTTGTGCTTGTCGCTGTCATCGTGGTCCGGCCGGCCGGTCTGATGGGGCAGGTGGAATGGAGGGCCTAGGGCGATGCTGAAGATATCCGGGGTCTCAAAGAGCTTCGGCGCGATCACGGCGCTGCGCGACGTATCGCTCAATATCACGCCTGGCGAAGCCGTCGGCCTGATGGGCGTCAACGGCGCCGGCAAATCGACCCTCCTGAACTGTATTTGCGGGCTCATGAAGCCGGACAGGGGCGCAATCGAGCTCGATGACAGAAGCATCGTCGGCATGCCGCCCAATCGGATCAGCATGATCGGTGTGGGGCGGACGTTTCAGGTGCCAAGGTCGTTTCGCGGCTTGACCGTGCTCGAAAATCTGCTCGTCGCCCCTTCCCGCGAAGCGGATCGGGAGGCGAGGGCGGAGCGTGCCTATGAAGCGCTCAAGCGCGTCAAGCTCGACAGGCTGGCAAGCAATTACGCCTGGGAGCTCTCCGGCGGCCAACAAAAGCTGCTCGAGCTTGCCCGGCTGATCATGATCTGGCCGAGCGTTGTGCTGTTCGACGAGCCCTTCGCCGGGATGCACTCCGATCTCTGCCGGATGTTCATCGACGAATTGAAGGAGATGCTGCAGCAGCGGGTCGCCATCCTGTTGGTCTGCCACGATCCCGGAACGCTCTATCGGCTTTCCAGACGGATTGTCGTCATGCACGAGGGGGGAATTCTAGCCGAGGGATCGCCGGAACAGATCAAGGCCGATCCCAAGGTCATCGATGCCTATCTCGGTACCGCGCATTGAAGGAGTGAAGGCCGTGAGCGAACCGTCTTTTGGCAACGGACCTGCGATCGTCGCTGAATTCTGCGACGTCTCCGCGGCATATTTCGGTGACATCCACGTGCTGCGGAATCTGTCGCTGGTCTTCCGGTCAGGTACCGTTACCGGCATCATCGGGCCCAATGGGGCCGGCAAGTCGACGGTGCTCAAGACCTTCATGGGGGCCCTCAAGCCGAGATCCGGCGATATCCGCCTCTACGGCAAGTCGCTTGCAGGCGTTCCCAATCATGTGCTGGCATTGATGGGCGTCGGCTATGTGCCACAGAACCGCAGCCTCTTTCTCGGCCTCTCGGTGGAGGACAACCTTCTGCTCGGTTGCTGGCCGATCCGCCACGACCGGGTCAGAACCCGCAGGATACTGGATCGCGCGCTGAGCGAGTTTCCGATGCTCGGCGCCGCGCGCCGCAGCCCGGCGGGCTCGCTGAGCGGCGGGCAACGCCGTTTTCTGGAGATCGCGCGGGCGCTCTTGCTGGATCCCAAGATCATCCTGCTCGATGAGCCGACGGCCATGATCGCCCCGAAGTTCGCCGCCGACGTCTACGAGAAGATCGGGACGCTCGCGGCCGAGGGCCTCGCCGTGGTTCTGGTCGACCAGAACATCAAGCCGTGCATCGAGGTCTCGAATTACATCTATGTGCTCGAACTCGGGCAGAAGAGGACTGAGGGCACCGCAGACTTCCTGCAATCCGACGACAAGATGCGTGAAGAGATCGGCCGGTGGCTTGAAGTGTCCGGTGGTTAGGACTGCGTCGTGCGGGGACGGCTGGGTTATGGCCCGAGTTGAGGTGGCGAGCGGTACCGATCATGAAGCGTGCGAGAGTTCATCTGTTAATTGCCGCGCCGCGGCGCTGACGGGGACGACGAGAGCGCATCCTCGCAGCGTTGCGCGGCCGGCAACACGGCGTGAGAGCGATAGTGTTACCTGAGCACCCATCCATTCGACTATATCCGGCTCCAATTCGAGGAAACCGGAGTATCGATATGCCGTTTGTCTCAGTTGCGGATGCAGAGATTCACTTTGAGGCGACTGGCCAGGGTCCGCCGCTGATCCTGATTTCCGGTATGGGCGGGCTCGGCTCCTACTGGACTCCGCAGATCGAACAGCTCTCGAAAGTGTTTCGGGTGTTGACGTTCGATCATCGCGGAACCGGGCGCTCGACCCACAGCCAGGTCGAATATTCCGTGGAGTTGCTCGCTTCCGATACGATCGGGTTGATGGATGCGCTCCACATCGAGGCTGCGCACTTCCTCGGCCATTCGACCGGCGGCATGATGCTTCAGGTGATCTCCTCGACGCATCCGGCGCGGGTGCTGAGCCAGGTGCTTTATGGGACCCGCGGGCGTACCGACGAATTCACCCGCTGTGCGATGGGGATGCGCAAGGAGATCGTGCTCGGCGTTGGTGTCGAGGCCTACGTCAAGTCGACGCCCGTGTTTCTTTACCCAAGCGCATGGATCGCCGAAAATGCCGCCGAACTCGCAAAGCGCGAGGAGCTGGCGGTCAGGAGCTCTGCGCCTCCAGCCATACTTGCAAGCAGGCTCGACGCGGTCTTGCGCCACGACCAGATCAGTTCACTGTCCCGCATTCAGGCGCCGACGCTTGTGACCTGCGCCCGCGACGATTTCCTGACGCCAATCTACTACTCCGAGGAATTGGCCGAACGGATTCCGCGCGCAAAGCTCTCGTTCATCTCCAGCGGAGGGCATGCCTGCTCTGTGACCAATCCAGCCGAGTTCAACAGCCTGGTCCTCCAATTCCTCCAGAGCGTCACCGCAGGAGGTCCAGGTCGTCGCCTGCGACCAGATTCATGACTCGAGCGTCGGCCCACTCAATCAAGGTCTAGGAATAGTGATTGCCGCGGCGGCTTGCCGAGCACTTTAGCAAGGGAAAGGACCCGAACAGATGCCTGGAATTCCGATCAACCCCGCAGGCTCCGCACCCCCTCTGGCGCCATACTCGGCCGGCGTTCGGACCGGAAACACCGTCTATGTTTCGGGGGTGTTGCCGATCGCCGCGGACGGTGAGACCGTCGGGATTGGCGATGTCAGGACGCAGACCCGGCACGTCCTGCAGAGGATAGAGGCGGTTGTAAAAGCCGCCGGCGGGACCATGGCCGACGTCGCGATGAACAGCATATTCCTGAAAGACCTGAACGACTATCAGGCGATGAACGAGGTCTATGCGGAGTTCTTTCCAAACGAGCCGCCGGCCCGTTTCTGCATCAGGGCCGATCTCGTGAAGTCCGAGTTCCTGGTCGAGATTGCGTCCGTCGCGCACCTTAGCTGAACTGTTCGGCCAGGAGGTCGAGCATCGCGCGGGCTGCGAACGACAGATGCCGCTTGTTGTGAACGCATAGTTCGAGGCGGTAGGCGGTCCGTGGCATCGAGACGATCGGTTTCGCCAGCAGACTGCCGTCCTCGAGCTCGCGGCGGATCAGCGATGGCGACATCAAGGCGAGCGCTGCTCCCTCGAGCACCAGGCCCTTGATGGCCGCAACCGAATTGGATGACATCAACTGCCGCGGCGTGACTCCGCACCGCGCGAAGGCCTGGTCGAGGAGTTGCCTGACGCCGAATGAAGCCATCAGCAGGGCGGCTGGATGCTGGCTCGCCTCTTCAAGCGTGATGCTGCCCTGCGGTGCAAGCGGGTGGGACGGCGAAACGATGGCATGCAAATCTTCGGTACGGGATGCGACCACCTTGATCTCTGGCCGCGCCGCCAGATTGATCGTGATCCCGAAGTCGCATTCGTCTTGCAGGAGCGCCTCCGCGATCCGGTCGGTGGGGGCGGTGATGACCTGATAGCTGATGTCGGGATACTTCGCATGAAACGCTGCGATTGCACTCGGCAGGAACGCCGTGGCAAGTCCTTCGACGCAATAGATGTCAAGCCAGCCCCGTCGGAGCTGCTTGAGGTCGTCGACCAGCGAGCGGATCCGGTCGAACCCCCGGAACATCGACCTGCCTTGCTCGGCGACCAGTGCACCGGCGGCGGTCAACGTCACGCCGCCTGGGCTGCGTTCGATCAATTCGGCCTGGAGGTCATGCTCGAGATTGGCGATCTGCCGGCTGACGGCTGAGGCCGCAACATGAAGGCGCTGAGCAGCCTGGCGGATCGAACCGCAATCGGCAACTTCAACAAAATATCGCAGCGAAACATGGTTCATTTTGGTGGCCAAAAACGGGAAAGCAAAGGTTCCGAAGGACGATATCTTGTTCGCGAGCAGGCTTCCAGATGCGCTCGCGACGGGCGCGGCCGCCGGTATGCCGCGCATCGCCTTTACGCGGGAATGCGATGTGGACGCGACGGCCGGGAGCTCCTTGGTGTTGCAGAAACGGCAACGCGCTGTTCGGCACTCGATGCTACCGACGTGCATTGGAGTTGTTGCACGGTACTGCTCGAAGCATGGGGTTCAGGAGGTTAAGATGACCGCACGCCCGCCGGAGAATGGCATAACCAAGAGCATTCCGCAGCCCATCGTGGAGATCAGGCTGGCATCGCTTGATGCGAGCGAGAAAGTGGTATTCGGCCCGCTTTCCTTCTATCAACCGCTGATCAATCGCGGCGAAACACCGGTGTTCATGGGAATACAAACCTGCGAGCCGGGATACTTTCAACCAATGCACTGGCACCCGTATGTCGAGTGCCTGGTGGTGCTCGAAGGCGAGGCGAACGCATGGCTCATTGGCAAGGAGTCCGAGAAGAAGCGGGGCAAAGCGGGAGACGTATTCGAGTTTCCACCCAACGTGCCGCACGCGTTCGAAGTTGCCGGACAAGCCACCGTTCGGGTTCTGGGAGTTCACTGTTCGCCGGTTCGGATCGTCCACTTCGTCGATTCGAGTCTCGTCATGACGAATGGCTACCAGGTGCTCGACGAGCAACTCGCACCGACCTATTGAGGTCGGCCTGTAATGCTGGACTGGCCGCGAGCGGGCTGGCGGCGATCGTAACCTGCACTGGCTGCGGTCGCCGCCAACTTTGCCAAGCAGACATCTTTGCGGCGTTGCAATCAGGCCATCAAGCAATTGAACGCTGCGCGCGTTGGCGCATGTCTGGCGACGCGAACGGTGTTCTCGATAGCTCTCCCAAACTGAGCCCCCGGCCGCGAGGCGGGGGTTGCTTTTTTTGTGAGCTCCGGTCCCGGAGCAGCAATTGAAGGCACGTCATGAAGCCGATCGAATATTCGTTTCAGGGGTTTGTTGACGAGCTCGAGACGGCCGTGGACCAAGCGTCCTTCGAGCGCGTCGCGGCTCGCATGACGCGCAGGCTCGGATTTGAGAGCTTTGCGTATCTCCGCCTGACCGCCGAGGATCCGACCCTGATATCCTCGTACCCCAAATCCTGGACCGAGAGATATTTTGGGCTGAAGTACCAAAAACTCGATCCAGTGGTCCGGCGCGCCACTGCAGAGCAAGATGTGTTTGTGTGGAACGGTAGTACGATCCAGACCGAAGACCGGAAGCTGAAGCGATTCTTCGAGGAGGCGACCGCGTTCGGGATCAGATCAGGCGTCACGGTGCCGATCAGGTCGGGCTTCGGGCGAATGGCAGCTTTCACCGTAGCGACAACTGAGACAATAGACGACACCGAACGGCTGGTTTCAGAGTGTGTCGAGATCCTGCGGCTCGCGGGCTTGTACTTCCACGCCCACGTCACGGCGAGGCTGGAGCCGCACGAGAACGCCGCCGAAGGCGCGACTCTGACGCAACGGGAGCGGCAATGCCTGTCCTGGATCGCGCGCGGCAAGACGGTTGCAGATGTTGCGGTGCTCGTTCAGATCTCGCCTCGGACAGTCGCGTTTCACCTTGAGAATGCCCGGCGCAAGCTCAACGCCGGCTCGATGGCGCAGTGTGTCCTCGAGGCATTTCGCCTGGGGGAATTGAGGTGACGGCATGTGGTTTGCTCGATGCCAAGCTATTTGTCGCAGCGTTTCATGCGGCATTCCGGCCTGCCGCCATCGCGGCCGGATTGGCTGCTTTCAGCGGGCCAGTTTGTGTTTTTTGGTGCGATCCTCATCTGGCTGCGGAAGTCTTCAGCGTTCCCACGGTGCCTCCGTTGAGAGCTTAATCGGAACCGAAAGCAGAAATTCGGACAGCTAGGATTTAGAGGGCCACGAAGTGTGCGCTTCCCGGGAAACGCGAGGAGGGTCTGAAGCTCGACGAGGCCTGCGCCTGGACGCCGATGGGGACGCATATGTTAGTCGCACGAAATGTCGCCCAGAGAGACGTGCAACGGAGTGTGGCCGGTCGACGTAAGGAACGTTGCTAGGTCTTCCCTAGACAGGCGCAAAAGCCGACTTGTTCTCTGCGAGAAACGCTTGAAGAGTGCGCGGCGGCTTTCCGGTTAATGTGCGGACCGTCTGTGTCACCTTCGCATGATCGCCAGCTTGCATTCCCCGATCTATCCCGAGAGCGTAGTCGGCCAACCAGGCTGGTACGCCCCGGGCGGCGTACCCCTTGCGCAAGGCGTCTTCGTCCGTTGAGACATATTGGACGGATCGCCCGACGGTGGCGCTGATGAATTCGGCTGCCTCCGGCAGGCTGACGGCCTGCGGTCCAGTCAGATCGTATGATGACCCGCGTAGCGATGGATCGCGTATCACCGCCGCGGCGGCGTCGCCCACGTCACGTGTGTCGATCATCGCAACCAGCCCAGTCGGGATTGCGCCATACCATCGACTGCTGGACGAAATGGAGGCAGCTGCCAGAAGTAGATTGCTCATGAAGTAGCTTGGCTTCAAAAGCGTGTGCGACAAGCCTGATTTTTCTAGATGAGCGTCCAGCGCGCCGTGGCGCCGCGCCACCTCGTAGGTCGCTTCGGCATTGGATGCGAGGACCGAAAGCCGTACGACATGCGCTGTCGCATGACGACCCACGGCGTCAATCAGACCTCGTTCCAGCGCTTCTTGTTCCTGGCTGGTCCCCAAGCCCAAAAAGGCGACGTCAACGCCGCTGAACGCAACTTCCAGTACTTTCTCGTCGGCGAGCTGACCGATCACATACCGGAGCTTCGACGTTTCCTCCCCAAATGCCTTCTTTGCCTTTTCACCGTTGCGGACCAGTAGCCGCAAGGGGATGTCTTCGTTTTGCAGATTTGAAACAAGTTGCCCGGCGACTTTTCCGGTTGCTCCGACAACGAGAACTGTCATTCACATACCCTTTCTGCAAACGCAATTATCTAAAATATGTACAGATCGGTTCCTTTGTCAAAGGATCTTTATTGAATGGATGTTGTCATTATTCCTCATTGAGGGTACAGATCGGCAACATTCATCAGTTTCTTGGCATGGAGGCGCGCTTGTCGAACTGGGTGCTCGAACGTCGCGGCTCGTTAGCTATCCTCACGTTCGCGAGGCTGCCGCGGAATATCATGGATCTAGCCTCGGCATCCGAGTTGGCTCGCCTCCTACGCCAAATCGAGCATCAGGCGGATGAAATCAAGGTCGTGTTGTTATTGGGCGGCGTCGACGGTTTTTTCATCGCTCACGCCGACATTCACGACCTTGCTAGAGTTGGCAGAGGCGAACTGCAGGCTGACGCGCTGAATGGATTTTACGACGTGATCGATCTGTTGGAAGAGATCCCACAGCCAGTGATCGCTGCCATCGACGGTCAAGCCTGGGGCGGGGGCAGCGAGATCGCGCTTGCTTGCTCGCTGCGGATCGCATCTCAGCGGGCGAATATCGGCCAGCCCGAGGTTCGGATTGGATTGATTCCCGGAGCGCGCGCGACCCGTCGGCTTCAGGAGGTGATTGGACCTGCTGCCGCTCAAGACGCGATCTTACGTGCGCGCACTTTTGTCGCGGACGATGCCTTGCGGCTCGGCTGGGTAAGTGAAGTACTGCCGGTGCAGGGCTTTCGAGCGGCCGCAATCGCTTGGGCCGAGACCGTCGCCAAACTTCCTTCGGAGGGACTGTTCGCAGCCAAGACAACACTCAGGGCCGGCCTTCTGCTCGATCATAACGGGCATGCGCGCCTTGAAAGGAAGCTATTTTTGGAGCTCTTGACGAAGAGCGACGTGTTCAAGAAAAGGGCCGCGCAAGAGCCAATCTAAGTGACCTTGCGCACGGCTTGAGGGACGCCGGTCGGTGACTTGTCTGCCGGTATGTCTCGTGAACGGAAACTAGCCGGATGCGGCGCCGTCATCGTGCAACGCGTTCTCGATAATGGAAAATGCCGCCGCTACGAGGTCGGATTCGATGTGCGACGTTCCCGTAATGGGGCCGGTGGCGTACGCGCCGTTGACCAGCATGGCCAGTCGACTACCCAGCCGGGCGGAATTGCGTGCGCCGAGCTGTCGACAAAAATCTGTCAAACGCCTCTTCAGCTCAAGTTTGTTGGCCACCACGCGGGCGTGCCCGGGATGATTGGTGTCGGCGAGTTCGACGGCTGCGTTAATGAAGGGGCACCCCCGATAGGCAGACGTCCCAGTATGGCGACCGATGGCGGTAAGGATCGCCTTAAGCTGTGCGCGTGGATTGGCGGCTGCGCTGGCGATGATTCGGTCCCACCAGGCCCAATATTCCCTGTCCTGGCCGCTCAGCACCGCCGCGATCAGCGCGTCCTTGGATTCGAAAGTGCGATAGAGGCTGGTCTTTGAAACGCCCGTGCGAGCGGCGAGCGTGTCAACGCCGGTTACTTGGATCCCGTCCCGATAGAACAGTTCAGTTGCGGTCTTCAGGATGCGTACGCGTGCATTGGGCTCGCTCTTACGAGGAGCGCCACGCCGGGGCTTTTGCTTCGCTTTCTTTAAGTCTGACACGGCATTGACAATGCAACAGATCTGTCAATATATCAAGTATGGTACAGGTCAGTAACTTTAGTGCACGTCAATCGCGTGCCTAAAATCAGCCATAGCGTGGGTCTTATCAATGAACGGCTCAATATCCTCTCTTGCTGAAACCAGGTATTTGGACCTCGGTAACGCGCGCATCGCTTATCGGCAGGTCGGTCCGGCCAACAACATCCCATTGGTGATGTGCCAGCGGTTCCGAGCCACCATCGATCACTGGGATCCAGCGCTTCTCGACGTGCTGGCAGCCGAGCGCTCTGTCGTGATTTTCGATAATGTCGGGGTGGGGTTCTCATCCGGCCTGGCAGCCGACAACATCGCCGACATGGCTGCTTCGGCTAATTTGTTCCTGGAAGCTCTCGGCTACGAGCAGTGTGATCTGCTGGGCTGGTCGCTCGGTGGCACGGTAACGCAGCAATTGGCCCTCGACCATCCGCGACGCGTGCGCCGGATCGTGCTCGCCGGCACGAGCCCAGGCGGCGTTCCCGAGAGTCCGAAGGCGCCTGACAAGGTCTGGCAGGTCGCCGGCAAACCGGTCAATGACGATGAGGATTTCCTATATCTCTTCTTCACCGATAGTCAGACCAGCCGCGAACTTGGCGTCGCGTCTCTGCGGCGTCTAGATTTGCGGCTTCGCGAGTCACGGGCGCTTGTCAAACTGGAATCAGTCCAACGTCAGGCTGCAGCTATCAGCGCGTGGGGAGCGGGAAAGGGTTCAGCGTTTCAGCGATTGCACGAAATTAAGGCGCCTACGTTCGTGGCGAACGGCGCCCATGACAAGATGACTCACGCCTACAATTCCTACGTCATGTCGCAGCTGATTCCATCGGCTCAGCTCGTGCTCTACCCTGATGCTGGCCACGGTTTCCTTTTTCAATGCGCGGAGCTGTTCGGCAGGCACGTCTTGGAATTCTTGGCGGCCTGATCAAGGCGGATACCGAGCTTTCGCAACCTTCCTCTCCGGGCAAACACCGTGGTGACGCGATGCCGCTCGACACGCCGTCGCTCATTCGCGAAGAATTCGCGGGACGGGCCGCCCGCTTTGCTCGCGCTGATCACGCTTCTCGCGCGGGCCACGATCCATCCGATCCACGCCGTTTGGCGCACCCGGGATGGCCATGTCGCGCTTCCTCTTGCCCCCGCACGAGGCGATTGGGCTGGAGGCTCTGGTCAGGTCCGGACATCGTGGGTCGAGGCCGCAGCCTGGCGGATATTTCCGGTGGCGACATCGTTTTCCCGTCCGGGAATGCGGTCGGTTCGCATTGGTTTGTCTGATGCATCGTCGTGCATCGATGTGTAGGCATCGGCTTTAACCCGACCGATCCTGCCGTGCTGCGGCGGGTGTCGGCAGCCATGGTAAGCCCCGTCAGTTCGGTTATGGGCTCGCGTCCAACGCACCCTCGAATGGGCTGATCAGGCCCGAGGGACGGCAAGAGCCTCGATCGCCTTCCCGCAACAGCTCACGCCTGCTTTTTTCCCCTGGCGGCCTGGCGGCGGCATTCCTCGCGCAAGACAAAAAAGCAGGCTTTCGCCGTCCTCCGCTGGCGCTGCGGGCCTTAAAGGCTGCGGGCCGATCGCTCCCCGGGCCAAGGATCGCCATCGAGGCTGCGATGGGCGCGGCCCGAGCAACAGACGGAGATCACCATGGCGACCATCGGCACCTTCACCGCTTCGGACAACGGCTACAACGGCTCGATCAAGACGCTGACGCTGAACATCAAGGCCAAGTTCACGATGTCCGAGAAGGACAACGACAAGGCTCCCGACTACCGCATTTTCGCAGGCTCCACCGAGTTCGGCGCCGCCTGGAAGAAGACCGTCCGCGACAGCGACCGCGAATATCTCTCGGTCAAGCTCGACGATCCGAGCTTCCCGGCTCCGATCTACGCCTCGCTGGTCAAGGTCGAAGGCGAGGACGGTTTCAGCCTGATCTGGTCGCGCCGCAGCGGCGACTGATCGCACCGATCATCGGCCCCGCCTCCTCGGAGGCGGGGCTTTTTTGCGTTTCTCGCGCCGCTAAGAAAAGGCGGAGGAGCGCTTTTGTGTTCAGAAGAGGGGGCCTCGCCACTCGAAAAAGTGCGATCAACCAGACGGATTTTTGAGCGCAGAAGTTTGGGCAGGTCGCTCGCAATTTTGCGTCGGATCTGGCTCTGATTTTCGATCGCTGAGCGAGTTACCTCGTCTTTCCACGAGCCGCAAAGACGTCCTTGCTCATGCCCAGAGAGCTCGAATTGCCCTTCGTTCTTCGAGCGAACGGGCTCGATTGCATGGCGCTGCGACCGATCATGCCGTGGGTCGACTTGGCAATTTGAGCAAAGTCAGGCCTGCAAAACATGAGGACGGAGCAGAGTAGGGTGTAGCGCAAGATAAAAGCACTGGCGCCTGAAGACGCCTAGGCCGTTGTCTGCACATCCAAGTGTTGGCGACACCGTTGGGCGCGAAGTCGCCAGTTGCAGCTCAACGCGATCTCGTCGCTCGCTGATTTCGTCTGCGTCTTGGCAGCCGCGCGCCCGCTTCACATATCCGCGGTCTTGCGGACGGAGAGCCCGGCTCATGCGCGGCATCGACGATGACGAATTCCAGGTGAAGCTTGGGCGGATCGGCAACCGCAAACCCAGGCGAGCGAGCAGCTATCTTCGGCGTGTGCGCCAGTCGGCAGAGAAGGCCGGCGCCGGCTCGCCTCGCAGGTCGAATTTCTCGGGCGGCCGGATCGGCCGCGGGCACGCGCAAGGTATCTCCCTGGCCAGCCGCGGGCGAAGCAAGGGCCAGCGGCGAGTCGTGATCAAGGCACGCATCGTGCGCATCAAGGCCGGCGATCCGGGCGCTATCCGAGCGCATCTGCGGTACGTGCAGCGCGACGGCGTCACGCGAGACGGTGAGCCGGGCGAGCTCTACGATGCCGCGAGCGACCGCGCAGACGGTAAGGCCTTCACGGAACGAAGCGCGGGTGATCGCCACCAGTTCCGCTTTATCGTCGCGCCTGAGGACAGCGCGGAACTCTCCGACCTGAAGCCCCTCATCCGCGACCTGATGCGGCTGATGGAAAGCGATCTCGGCACCAGGCTCGACTGGGTCGCGGCGGATCATTTCAACACCGGCCATCCCCACAGCCATGTCGTCTTGCGCGGAAAGGACGACAGGGAACAGGACCTCGTGATCGCCCGCGACTATATCGCTCACGGCTTGCGGGGGCGGGCCGCCGACCTCATCACGCGGGAGCTCGGCCCCGAGACAGAGATCGAGATCGTGCGCAAGCTCCAGCAGGAGGTCACGGCCGAGCGGTTCACGCGCCTTGACCGGGCCATCGCGCGCGATGCGCCGGAGGGCACCCTTGAACTCAATGCCATGTCGGGAAGGGATCCAGTCTGGCAGGCCGCACGAATGGGGCGGCTGCGAGCGCTCGAACGGATGGGACTTGCGGAAGAGGGTGATCCTGGTCGTTGGCGGATCGATGCTGGGCTCGAGGCAAAACTCAGGCGCATGGGCGAGCGGGGCGACATCATCAAGACGATGCACCGCGAGCTTGCCGCAGCCGGCCTGTCGCGCGCCGCCGGCGGCTACGCGATCTCCGATTCGGGACAGACCAACCAGCGTCTGGTCGGCCGTATCGTCGGCGAGGGGTTTTCGGACGAATTAAGGGAGCGCCGCTATGTCGTGCTCGATGGCGTCGACGGGCGAGCGCATTACGTTGAGATCGGAAGTCTCTCGGCCCGCGATGAACCGCTTGTCCGGAACACCATCGTGGAACTCAGGTCGCGTACCGCGGAGCCGCGCGAGATCGATCGCACCATCGCTAGCGTCGCCGGCGCCCACGGTGGACGCTACAGCGAGCACATGCATCATGAGTACGACCGGCAGGCCTCAGTCGAATTTGTCGCTTCCCATGTGCGCCGCCTGGAGGCGATGCGGCAGGACGGGATGGTCTCTAAGCTTGCCGACGGCAGCTGGGCGGTGGGTGAAGATCATCTTGATCGGGCGCTTCAGTACGAGAGCCGTCAGCGCTCCCGCAACCCCTTGCGTTTTGCGGTGCTGTCATGGCAGAGGCTCGAGGATCTGCCGCAGGCGGTGGGCGCAACCTGGCTTGATCGGCAGCTCGTCGCCAGGACGCCTGAGGCGCTTGGGCCGAGCGGTATGGGCGCTGACGTCGGGGCAGCGATGCGGACGAGACGGCAATGGTTGATCGAGCAGGGGCTCGCGCGCGAGCAGGATGGTCAGGTGCGATATGCGCGGGATTTGCTGCGGACCCTTGAGGCGCGCGAACTCCGCCAGACGGCCGCGGAGATTTCCGCGCGAACGGGACTTGAGCATCTCGACGTCAAAGCTGGCGATAGTTTCACAGGCATCTACAAGCGCATGCTGACACTGAACAGCGGCCGGTTCGCGCTGATTGAGCGGTCCCATGATTTCGCACTGGTGCCTTGGCGGCCAGTGTTGGAGAGGGCGCGCGGGCAGTTGGTCACGGGCAGCGCGGGCGGAGAGGGCATATCCTGGTCGATCGGCATCAAGCGCGGGATCGGACGCTAGCGGGGCTGCGCCGCGTGAGAAAAGCTCATTCACGCAACGCGCTGAAAGTCCTGATGGTTATCCTGCCTTGGCGAGAAGAGTATAACCCGCGCTGAAGATCTCCCGCGTTGCAAGCGGTGCCCGTCCGGGTCGGACAAATGATCGCCGGGAAGGCTGGACGGTTCCCAAGACAGCATTCAAGCGACGAGCGAATAACTTGTACTTCGGCCACCGCCTTCGTCCTTGGCGAGAATGCCCTGATCAACGAGGTCCTGAATGTCGCGCAGGGCAGTGTCGGGTGAGCACTTCTCGATTCTGGCCCATTTGCTCGACGTCAGTTTGCCCTCGAACCCGTCCAGCAGGCGGTTCAACATCTCGCGCTGCCGCTCATTGATCCGGGCTGTGGCATGCCGTTTCCAGAAGTCGGCTTTTTCAAGTACCGCTGCGAGAATTGTCTCAGCTCCACTGAAGGCGCGGTCGAGGCAGCCTAAGAACCACTCGAGCCAGGGCGTGACGTCGAGGTCACCCTTCTGGGTGCTCTCCAGCATGTCATAGTAGGTCTTCCGCTCGCTGCGTATCTGGGCGGACATGCTGTAAAAGCGCTGCGGAATTCCTTCAGAGCGGGCAAGCGACATATCGGCGATGGCGCGCGCGATACGTCCATTGCCATCTTCGAAGGGATGGATCGTCACGAACCACAGATGCGCGATCGCGGCCTTGATTACGGGATCGATCTTCTCTTCGGTGTTGTACCACTTCAGAAACGTGGTCATTTCCGCATCGAGCTTTTCGGCGATCGGAGCCTCGTAGTGGACGCGCTCACGACCATAATCGCCCGAGACAACCTGCATCGGTCCCGCCGCAGCATCCCGCCAGGTTCCCACCGTGATCTTCTTCAGGTTGCTGCGGCCCGTTGGGAAGAGCGAGGCTTGCCAGCCGAAGAGTCTCTCCGCGGTGAGCTCGGCTTTGAATTTCTGAGTGGCGTCGAGCATCATCTCAACGACGCCTTCGACGTTGCGGTCCGCCGACGGCAGGGCGCCCGCGTCCATGCCAAGCCGGCGCGCCAGCGATGAGCGCACGGCCTCCTTGTCGAGTTTTTCTCCCTCGATTTCGCTGGACTTGAGGACCTCCTCCGTCAGGGTGGTCAGGACAGCCTCTTCCTGCTGGGGGAAACCCAGGGTCTGCATCCGGCCGATGAGCTGGCCCTGCCGGAGCCGGACGACCGCAAGCTGCTTCGCCAAAGCATCAGAATCCCAGGAAAAACGAGGCCAATTGGGTAGTTGGTGGATATAGGTTGACATTCTCCGCACTCCTTGCGGAGAATATGGCGACTATTCTCCGCATCCGCAAGAGCATTCGCCGCAGTTAATGCGGAGAATAGAGCGGCTATTCCCCGCACCTGGGCGTCGGCATGGTTGCGGTTTCCTTAACGACCTCGCCCCGACGCTTCGCGACCCGCAAATCCGCTGACGCGTGAACGTCCTTGCGACGATCGCTTTGACATGGCGTCGGAATGGGACGGCGTGGGGCCGCCACAGTGATAGCTGAGGGGCCGACTTCTCGCGCGAAATTATACTCGTTTCGCGGAATGAGTATAATCGCCCCGCTTTCGGATTTTCAGTTGCCGCTACAAATTCGAAAACGAACGTTCAAACGAGCTCGTTCGATTCGCTCGCTTCGTTTCGCGCATGTCGATGAGCCAAGCAAGCGTTCGAGCCAGACGATTGATCCAGTTTCGTCAGGCCGTTCACCTGCTATTGAGGCGCTTCCTCAACCACGCTGAAACCGGCGCACCGTCGATCTCGCGCTGATGAGTTTGACCGGCGTGGACTTCGTTGCCGACCACGATTTTTATTCCGGTTGAATGCTCGGGCTGCTCCCGCTTTTCATCTCCCACGCACTCGCCAGTGCGAGTGAGTGGGGCGGAGAATGTTTCCGGCAAAAATCTACATCGGCCAGATCGCGGCCGTCTTCGGCATCGTCCTCGCATCAACGTGGGGAGCCACGCAATGGACCGCGGCCGCTCTCGGCTTCCAGGCCCGGCTCGGCGCGCCCTGGTTTTTAGCTGCCGGATATCCCGTCTATCTGCCTTGGCGATTGTTCGAATGGTGGTTTGCCTATGAGGCGTACGCTCCCGAAATCTTTGAAGAGGGCGGAGCCATTGCCGCCGCTGGCGGCATCGCAGGAGCGTTGTTTGCGATCCTCAACTCGGTGTGGCGGGCGCGGCAAAATCAGCTCGTCACGACTTATGGGTCAGCCCGCTGGGCAATGCTCAAAGAAATCAAGGAAGCCGGCCTCTTCGCAGCGAAGGGCGTGTTTCTCGGACGATCTGAAGACAACTATTTGCGGCATGACGGTCCGGAGCACGTTATGTGCTTTGCGCCGACGCGCTCGGGCAAGGGTGTAGGGCTCGTTCTGCCGACACTGTTGTCCTGGACCTCGTCGGCGGTCGTCCACGACATCAAGGGCGAAAACTGGGAGCTGACTTCCGGCTGGCGTTCAAGCTTCTCGCATTGCCTGTTGTTCAATCCGACCGACGCGCGAAGCGCCCGCTACAATCCGTTGCTCGAGGTCCGCAAGGGCGCCGCCGAAGTGCGTGATGTCCAGAACATCGCCGACATCCTGGTCGACCCGGAAGGAGCACTGGAACGCCGCACCCATTGGGAGAAGACGAGCCATCCACTGCTTGTCGGCGTCATCCTTCACGTTCTTTACGCGGAAGAGCAGAAGACGCTCACGCGCGTAACCGAGATCCTGGCTGACCCTGCGCAGTCCTTCGAGAAGACGCTGAGGATCATGATGGCCACCAACCATCTGGGCACTGAGGCTGAGCCGAAGGTCCATCCAGTGGTCGCCGCGACCGCGCGCGAGCTCCTCAACAAGTCCGAGAACGAGCGCTCGGGCGTCCTGTCCACGGCCGTCAGCTTTCTCGGGCTCTACCGCGATCCGGTCGTCAGCCGGAACACCGAAAGCTGCGATTGGCGCATAGCGGATCTGGTCAGTGCCGAGAAGCCGGTCACGCTCTATCTCGTCGTGCCGCCGTCGGACATCAGCCGCACCAAGCCGTTGATCCGGCTGATCCTCAATCAGATTGGCCGCCGTTTGACCGAGTCGCTGAACTCCAAAGGAGGTGAGGTCAACCATCGCCAACTCTTGTTGATGCTGGACGAATTTCCTGCTCTCGGCCGGCTCGATTTCTTCGAAAGCGCGCTCGCTTTCATGGCCGGCTACGGCATCCGCGCTTACCTGATCGCGCAGTCGCTGAACCAGATTGCAAAGGCGTACGGAGAGAACAATGCGATCCTGGACAATTGCCACGTCCGCATTGCCTTTGCCGCCAATGACGAGCGTACTGCCAAGCGGATATCGGACGCGCTCGGCACCGCGACCGAACTAAGGGCACAGCGCAATTATGCCGGTCACCGGCTCGCGCCCTGGCTCGGCCATGTCATGGTCAGCCGCCAGGAAACTGCCCGGCCGCTGCTGACCCCGGGCGAAGTGATGCAGTTGCCGCCCGATCAGGCCATCGTGCTGGTCTCGGGTCTGGCCCCGGTCCGAGCGCAAAAGCTCAGGCATTACGAGGACGCAAACTTTGTACGGCGTTTGCGCCCGCCGCCGCGTCTTGCCGCTGGCGAATATCGCGACCGCCCGGCAGCGCGCTCCAGCGACTGGAATTGTCAAATCAGAACCGTCGATCTCCGGCTGGCGACACTTCCGTATCGCGACCTCATGCAGGCCGGAGCCGAGGAAGGCGGGCTCAAGCAGCAATTGCCGCTGTTCGAGGAGGTCCCTCAAGCCGAGACGGCGAGGCTTGCCGAGGAGCGGCTGCTCGATGACGACGCAGATGTTGCGGCGGACCGCAGCCAGATGCAGCGCGCGGCGAATACGTCCAGCGCGATCCGCAGAGCTCACGGCGTCACGCGCGATGACGACGATCTCCTTCCTGCATTCTGAAAGTATTCCCGATGAAACCAAAACTATCGGCCTATGTCTCAGACAGCGTGGCGCAGCGGCTCGAACTCGCAGCCAGGCGGCCCGGCACCAACAAATCGGCGATCGTCGACGCTGCGCTGGATCGCTTCCTCAATCCCGAGCGGGATGCAAGTGGTGACGCGGCGCTGATCCGCAGGCTCGATCGCATGAGCCGGCAGCTCGATCGGGCGGACCGTGATCTCTCGATCACGGCGGAAACCATTGCGCTGTTCGTGCGCTACTACCTGACGATCACGCCGCCGCTGCCGTCGGGCGACCAGGATGCGGCGCGCGCACTCGGACGTGAACGCTTCGAGATGTTCGTCGCCCAGGTCGGCAAGCGCGTCGCCTCGGGCGGGCGGCTGGTTGCCGACGTCATGGAGCAGGTCTCGACGTCGAATCCGGACCTCTTCATGCGGCACCTCGAGGAGGGCGCTCCGCTCGGTGCCGGCAAGGAGCCGTTCGCAACAGGATCCCGCTCGCAGCATGCGACGGGCGAGCAGCCGGGGCCGTCTCCGGCAGGACGAGAGGAGGTCGGCCATGTCTGATCTCCTCTCGCCCGAAACTCGCGAGCGGCGACGCAGCATGCTGCGGACCGCGATGGGACCAGCAATCGCGATCGCGCTGGAAGAAGCTGACGTGGTCGAGGTCATGGTCAATCCCGACGGAAAGCTTTGGCTTGACCGGCACGGGACGGGCCGCGCGGACACTGGCGTCGTTCTGACGCCCCAGGAGTCGGAGCGGATCATTCGACTGGTTGCGAGCCATGTGCGGGCGGAGGCGAGCGGTTCGTGTCCAATCATCTCGGCGGAACTTCCCGAAACCGGCGAACGCTTTGAGGGCGTCCTGCCGCCGGTGTCGCTCGCGCCATGCTTTGCCATCCGGAAGCCTGCGACAACCACGTTCCGCCTGTCCGACTACGTCAGGGCGCAGATTGCCTCGCCGGTGATGGCGAAGGTGCTGACGGCTGCGGTCACTGACGCGCGCAGCATCCTGATCGCTGGTGGCACCGGTTCGGGCAAAACCACGCTGGCGAACGCACTTCTTGCTGAAATTGCCTGCCTCGAGGAGAGGGTGGTCATCATTGAGGATACCCGCGAGCTGCGCTGCGATGCCAGGGATGCCGTGACGCTCCGAACCAAGCCGGGAGTGGCGAGCCTCGCAGATCTTGTTCGCTCCACACTGCGCTTGCGTCCCGACCGTATCATCGTCGGCGAGGTCAGAGGGGCTGAGGCCCTCGACATGCTGAAGGCCTGGAATACGGGCCACCCCGGCGGAATTGCCACGGTCCATGCCAACTCGGCGCGAGCGGCGCTCTACCGGATCGAACAACTGATTCAGGAAGCGGTCGCAACCGTGCCGCGCCGGCTCATCGCCGAGGCGATCGACCTGATCGTCTTCATCAAGGGGCGGGGTCCGGCGCGACGCATCGAGACCGTCGTGGAACTCAGGGGTCTCAATCCGTCAGGCGATTACCTGCTCGAAATCCCGCCCGGACTTCCAAACGCCACCCACCGTCCATGATCTTAAGGAGACTGCAACATGTCCATTCGACTGCGTCTGTCCTTGCGTTCGCGCCTTCTTAGCCTCTGCTCGGTCAGAGGGCTCCGCCTGGTTGACCTTAGCGCGGCCTCCGCTTGCATGCTTCTCAGCGCCTCGGTGGCGCACGCGGCGGGTTCAGGCATGCCGTGGGAAGCCCCGCTCGAGCGTGTCCTCGAATCCGTGCAGGGGCCCGTCGCCAAGATCGTGGCCGTCATCATCATCACGGTCACCGGCATTTCGCTTGCGTTCGGCGACACCTCGGGCGGGTTCCGCAAGATGGTCCAGGTCGTGTTCGGCCTTTCGATCGCTTTTGCGGCGAGCTCCTTCTTCCTGTCGTTCTTCTCGTTCGGCGGCGGAGCGCTGATCTGATGCGTCCCGATGGCTTCGACCTTGTGCTCCACCGCTCGTTGACCGAGCCCATTCTCATAGGCGGCGCGCCGCGCGCCGCCGCCATTCTGATCGGCACCCTATCGGCCGTGCTGGCGCTTGGCTTGCGGCTTTGGCTTGCGGGTCTTGTGCTCTGGGTCGTCGGTCACGGCATCGCGGTTTGGCTTGCCAAACGCGATCCCGCCTTCGTCGAGGTCGCTGTCCGTCACACCAAGCACAAGGGCTGGCTCGCATGCTGAACTTGAGAGAATTCCGCCCCAACGCCTATCGTCTGGCCGATTGGCTGCCCTGGGCATGCCTCATCGCGCCTGGCGTGATCCTGAACAAGGACGGCAGCTTCCAGCGCACCATTCGCTACCGGGGTCCCGATCTCGACAGCGCGACCGAGGCCGAACTGATCAGCGTGGTCTCGCGGGTCAACAACGTTCTGAAGCGCTTTGGCTCGGGCTGGGCGCTGTTCTTCGACGCGACGCGGATTCCGGCCTCGGAATACCCGCGCTCAAATTTTCCCGACGCTGTATCGTGGCTTATCGACGAGGAGCGACGGGCAGCGTTCGAGAGCGCCCCGGATGCATCCTGGGACGATCCTGCGCGTCCGAGCGGACAGCATTTCGAAAGCGTGCTCCACCTCACTTTGATGTATCTGCCACCGGCCGAACGGGTGTCGCGGCTGGAGGGATTGTTCCTAGAGCGTCCCCGAAACAAGCGGGCAACCGCCGGACGGGTGCTGCGTCAGCCGCTTGCCCGAGAAGCTTCCGAAGTGACCAGGAAAGGTCGCTCGCCGGACCTTCCCGAAACAGTCCATGAAGCGGGAGAGCTTCAGCCATCGCCGGAGCAGCGCTATCGTGAGCACCTTGAGCGTTTCATTCAGGAGACCGACCGGGCGATCGATCTCCTGTCTTCTGTCCTGCCTGAGATCTGGCCGCTCAATGATGAGGAGACGCTGACCTATCTCCATAGCTGCGTCTCGACCAAACGGCACCCAGTCGCCGTGCCCGAGATTCCGGTCTATCTCGATTGCTTCCTGAGCGACGAGCCGTTGACCGGCGGATTGTCGCCCGCGATCGGACGGAGCCATCTTCGTGCGCTGACGGTACTCGGGTTCCCGCACGTCACCTTTCCCGGGCTGCTGGATGAATTGAACCGGCTTGGCGTCGCCTATCGTTGGGCCACGCGATTTTTGCCGCTCGACCGCACCCAGGCTCATTCCTCGCTGTCGCGATACCGCCGGCAATGGTTTGCCAAGCGCAAATCGCTCGGAGCAATCGTGAAGGAGGTGATGTTCAACGAGCAGGCCGCCCTCATGGACACGGACGCCAGCAATAAGGCCGCCGACGCGGACGCTGCGCTCACCGAACTCGGCGATGACCTTGTGGCATTCGGTTACATCACGACGACCGTCACGGTCAGCGACGAGGATGCACGCGCGGCCGACGACAAGATCCGCCTCGTCGAACGCGTGATCAACAGCCGGGGCTTTACGACGATCCGGGAAAGCGTCAATGCGGTCGAGGCTTGGCTAGGCGGCCTGCCGGGTCAGGCCTATGCCAATATTCGCCAACCCATCGTGCATACCCTCAATCTGGCCCATATGTGCCCGTTGTCGGCGGTGTGGGCGGGACCGGAGCGATGCGAGCATCTCGATGGGCCGCCGCTTCTGATTGCCAAGACCAAGGGAGCAACCCCGTTCCGGCTTTCCCTGCATGCCGGAGATGTCGGGCACACGATCGTTGTCGGGCCAACTGGCGCAGGCAAGTCCGTGCTGCTCTCGATGTTGGCCTTGCAGTTCCGCCGTTATCCGGGTGCCCAATTGATCACGTTCGACAAGGGGCGGTCCGCGCGCGCCGCGACGCTTGCTCTGTCGGGGGCCTGGTATGAGCTTGGGGCCAGAGGAGGCATTGCATTCCAGCCGCTGAAGGATGTTGCGGAAGATGGCGCGCGGCTCTGGGCGCTCGATTGGCTGTGTGGTGTGCTAGCCCATGAGCGGGTAACCGTAACGCCGGAGGTCAAGGAAACCATCTGGTCGGCACTCAGGAGCCTCGGTACGGCGCCGGTGTCTCAGCGCACCATGACCGGGCTGGTGGCCCTGCTCGCCCGGGATGCCCTGCGCCAGGCGCTGCAGCCCTATACGCTGGAGGGGCCTTACGGCCGCTTCCTCGATGCGGACGCCGACCGCCTCTCGAGTACCGATGTTTTGACGTTCGAGATGGAAGAGTTGATGGCGTTGCCAGGGCTGGTCGCGCCGGTGCTCACCTATCTCTTCCAAACTCTGGAGCAGCGCTTCGATGGGCGCCCGACCTTGCTGGTCCTCGACGAAGCCTGGGTCTTTCTGGACGACCCGTTGTTCTCGAGCCGGATTCGCGAATGGCTGAAGACGCTGCGTAAGAAGAATGTCGCGGTGATCTTTGCCACTCAGTCGCTTGCCGATATCGCGGACAGCGAGATCGCGCCAGCGATCATCGAGTCCTGTCCCAGCCGGATATTCCTGCCCAATCCCCGCGCTCTTGAGCCGACCCAGACCGAGACCTATCGGCGCTTCGGACTGAACGAGACACAGGTGCGCCTGATCGCCGAAGCCTTTCCCAAGCGCGATTACTATCTGCAGTCTCGCGCCGGGAATCGGCTGTTCGAGCTTGGCCTCGGGCCGGTCGCGCTAGCGCTCGTCGGGGCGTCCTCGCCGGAAGATCAGCGTGCCATTGATGCGGTCCTGTCGCGGACCGGGCCTCACCATTTTGCCGAGCGCTATCTCGCTGAACGCGATCTGCATTGGGCCGCCAACCTGATCAGCACTTTCGCACAGGCCCGCAAGGCCTGACCTCAACCTCAATCTCAATCGCTGGAGTCTTCCATGCTCGAAAGCATCGGACGCTTGTTCACGGGTACAGCTTCAAGGATCGTCGTAACAACAATACTATCATTCGTCATTGCGGTGAATGGGTCGCAGCGGCTCGGCGCGTTCGATATCGTGTTCGATCCCACGAACTACGGCCAGAATCTCCTGACCGCCGCTCGCGCGCTCGAGCAGATCAACAACCAGGTCAGGAGCCTCGAGAATCAGGCTCAGTCGCTCCTCAATCAGGCCAAGCATCTGGCAAGCCTTCCGACCAGCGTCGTCGGCCAGCTCACCTCGACAATCAGCCAGATGAACAGCCTCATCGCACAGGCGAAGGGCATTTCATTCGATGTTCAAAAGACCCAGCAGGATTTCGCGCAGCTCTACCCTCGCCAGTATGGCGCGGCCAGCTCGTCGGACAAAATGGTGCAGGACGCAACCACGCGCTGGAACAACAGCTACGAGGGGCTCAAGCAAGCGCTCACGATCCAGTCGGCCATCGTCTCCAACCTCGACCAGGACGGTCAAACGCTTCGCACCCTGATGGCGAACTCGTCGGGTGCGGTCGGTTCGCTGCAGGCGCAGCAGTCCGGCAATGAACTGTTGGCGCTGCAGGTCAAGCAGGCGCTGCAGACGCAGGCACTGCTGGCAACCCAGGCCCGCGCCGACACGTTAAGGGCGGCCGAGCGACAGGCTTCGGTTGCGGCCGCGCAGGAGCGCTTCATCCGCTTCATCGGCGATGGCCGTGCCTATGCCGGCGGGAAATAGGAGAGAACACCATGGCTGATCTCTCCGTCATCGATCGCTTCACCGAGACCTTCTCGCGCTACATCGACTCGGGCTTTGGTCTTTTGTCAGGCGATGTCTCGTTTCTGAGTTCGACGCTTGTCGTTATCGACCTGACGCTTGCAGGCCTTGCCTGGAGCGCGCGGGCCGACGATCAGATCCTGGTGACGCTTGCCAAGAAGATCCTCTACGTCGGCGCGTTCGCCTTCATCATCGGCAACTTCAAGAGCCTTGCCGATATCGTCTTCAACTCGTTTTCGAGCATCGGCCTGAAGGCTTCGGGCGGCACATTGGGCGCGGCCGACCTGGCTCGGCCAGGGTTTGTCGCATCCGCCGGATTTACTGCCGCGCATCCGCTTCTCGAGGAGACGAGCCAGTTCTCCGGCTTCGATGTGCTGACCAATCTGCCGACGATTCTGATCCTTTTGTTCTGCTGGATCGTGATCGTGCTCGCGTTTTTCGTGCTCTCGGTTCAGCTCTTTGTCACCCTGATCGAGTTCAAGTTGACGACGCTCGCAAGCTTCATCCTGGTGCCGTTCGCGCTCTGGGGCAAGACCGCCTTTCTCGCCGAAAAGACGCTCGGCAATGTCGTTGCCTCCGGCGTCAAGGTGATGGTGCTGGCGATCATCGTCGGCATCGGCTCCACCATTTTCGGTCAACTCGCGGGCACGCTGACACGGCCGATCGATATCGCCTCGGCCATGAGCCTGCTGCTTGCGGCGCTCTCACTGTTCGGGCTTGGAATATTCGGCCCGGGCATCGCCGCCGGTCTTGTGTCGGGCGCGCCGCAACTGGGGGCCGGCGCGGCCGCGGGTACTGTGGCGGGCGCCGCGGCTGTCGCGATCGGGGGCGGAGCCGTGGCTATGGGCGGGCTTCGCCTGGCGGCCACCGGGTCGATGACTGCGGTTCGTTCTGCGGCGTCGCTGGGCGGAGCATCGTCGGTCGGTGGCAGCGCGGGCCGCGCTGCTGCGGTCGAACAACTGGGAGGAGGTGGTGGTAACGCGGCGAGCGCACCCACCGCCCCGGGGCCTTCACGTGCATCTGCCGCGCCGGTGCGGCACGCCAGGGAGGCGGCGCGGGTCGCCGTCCATACCCTGAAAGAGGGAGACAAGGGCGGTCATTCTTCAGGTCCGAAGCTTGGGGAGGACTGACATATGGCTGGTCATCCCTTCCAACGCGTATCCGTTCGCTACGGAGAAACGCCAGAACCCGTGACGCCCTATCAGAAGGCTGGTCAGGTCTGGGACGAGCGGTTGGGCTCCGCGCGCGTCCAGGCGAGCAACTGGCGGCTTGCGGCG
>NZ_JAQOSR010000010.1:0-89602 GCF_046718885.1 Bradyrhizobium sp. UFLA01-814
GGTCGATAAAGTTGTGAGTTTGCTGGACAAAATACCAAATTCCAGTCATGGGATTCCGCCAGAGTCTCCGCCGCACTGGAGACCTATTTGGACGGCATCACGCGAGCCGTTAGGATGATCCCGCGGGGGCAGGAACATTATCGGGGAATACATGCGTCGACGGCTGCTTGAGTTGAAGAACACTGCTTTGCGCCACCTTGCCGTAACCGGCCTTGTCACATGCCTTGCGCTCCTGACCGGGGCCGGCGGCGCTTTCGCCCAGAGCGGCACGCCCAATCCGCCCGACCAGGCCAAGCAGCAGCCTGGACAGGCCGACGCGAACGCCAATGCGGCGCGGGAGGCCAACCAGCGCAAGGTCGAGGAATTCGTCGAGGCCCAGCAGGCGATCAACGGCCCGGCCGGCAACCCGGAATGCGTCTGGCTCGGCCGCCGCGTCGTCCGCCTGATGTGGAACGACGACCTCGACACCGCGTTCCGCCATCTCGACCTCTACGATCGGTTCGGCTGCCCCGGCGGCCACGTCCAGGCGGCGTTCCGCTGCCTGACCCGGTTCGGCGCCCAGATCGACGACAAGGTCCGCGGCAGCCTCGACGGCCGCATCCACGCCTGCTGGATCAACCCGGGCGCGCAGCCCCAGGCCGCGGCGGCCGCCGCGGCTCCGACCCCGACCCCGGCGCCGGCGACGGCCGGCACCGCTGCACCGGCACCGGCAGCGTCGCCCTCGCCTGCACCGACCCCGTCGGCGTCACCTGCGCCGGCGTCGAAATAGCCATATCCCGCGACCGGGTCCGGCCGCGATTTTTTTCGCGGCTGGAACGGCTTGCGCCCTTAAAACGCCATCGCGGCACACCAGTTGTTAAATCGGATGGCGGAGATATCTTTCCCTCCGCCATCGCATTGGTCGAACCCAGGGGACGGGTTCGCTTAGTCCTCAATCTCAGGCCCCGTATGGTTTAACCGCGATGCGCGCCGTCGTCGCCGTCCTGTTGCTTGTCACCGCCGCCCACGCCGCCCTGTGGGGTCTCTTCCAGGAGAAGCAGTCGGCGCCCGATTTCCGTGGCACGCTGCCGAGCCTGTCCTACGCCCCGTTCGAGTCGGGTCATACGGTCGCCGACGTTGCCGCCGACACCGAGAAGGTGCGCACCGACCTGAAGAAGCTCTCCACGCTCACCAAAGCGGTCCGCCTCTATTCGTCGACGGAAGGCAACGAGCGGGTGCCGCCGGTCGCCGCCGAGTTCGGCATGAAGGTCACGGTTGGCGCGTGGATCGACAAGGACGCCAACCGCAACAACCGCGAGATCGAAGCCGCGATCAACCTGGCCAAGCGCAACAGCAATGTCATCGGCATCGTGGTCGGCAACGAAACCGTGTTCCGCGGCGAACAGGTGCCGCTGGAAAACCTTGGCTCGGTTCCGGAGATCGGCGTGCCGCCCGAGGAGTCCGAGCGCATCCTTCGCGAGGAGGCGCAGCGCCTTCACGACGCCGAAATGCAGCCGGATGAAAGCGGCAGCAGCGGCTTGAGCAAGCGCGCTGAAGCGATCAAATGGGCAGTCGCCGAAAACAACGTACACCGGCTGATCAAGGTGATCCAGCGGGTCAAGAAGTCGGTCAACGTTCCCGTCACCACCGGTGAAATCTGGAACATCTGGCGCGACCATCCGCAGCTCGCCAACTCGTCCGACTTCGTCGCCGCGCACGTGCTGCCCTACTGGGAAAACTTCACCGACAAGCAGGCGGTGGACCAGGCGGTCGACCGCTACAATTTGTTGCGCGACTCCTTCCCCGGCAAACGCATCCTGATCGCCGAATTCGGCTGGCCGAGCCAGGGCTACAATCTGCGCAGCGCCGTTCCCGGCCCGTTCCAGCAGGCCACTGTGCTGCGCAACTTCGTCACCCGCGCCGAAGCCATCGGCATGGACTACAATATCGTCGAGGCGATCGATCAGCCCTGGAAGTTCTTCGAAGGCGGCGTCGGACCCTATTGGGGCATCCTCAATGCCGACCGCGAGCCAAAGTTCGCCTGGACCGGTCCGGTCACCGATCCGAACTACTGGAAGATCGCGCTGGTCGCCGTGCTGGTCGGGCTGTTCATGTCGCTGCCGATCCTGCGGCTGGACCAGCCGACCGTGATGCAGGCGCTGCTGCTGTCGGCGGCGGCCAACGGTGTGGGCGCCTGGGTCGCAACCGTGTTCTCGTACTGGACCACGCACTACTTCGTCTGGGGTTCGGCCTTCGCGCTCAGCCTCGGCCTGGTGCTGCTGGTTCCGCTGGTGCTGATCGCGATGGCGCGAATCGAGGAGATCGCGGCGGTGGCGTTCGGCCGCGGCCCGCGCCGGCTGATCGGCAAGAGCGCGCCGCTTGCGCCCGCCACGATCGGCGAGAACGTGAAGTTTCCGAAGGTCTCGATTCACATCCCGGCCTATTTCGAGCCGGTCGAGATGCTGAAGCAGACGCTCGATGCGGTGTCGCGGCTCGACTATCCGAACTTCGAGTGCGTCTGCATCATCAACAACACGCCCGATCCCGACTTCTGGCGGCCGATCCAGGATCACTGCCGGCTGCTCGGCGAGCGCTTCAAGTTTATCAATGCCGAGAAGGTGCAGGGCTTCAAGGCCGGCGCGCTGCGCATCGCGATGGACCGCACCGCGGCGGATGCCGAGATCATCGGCATCATCGACGCCGACTATGTCGTGCATCCGGACTGGCTGAAGGATCTCGTGCCGGCGTTCGCCGATCCGCGCGTCGGCCTCGTACAGGCGCCGCAGGAGCATCGCGACGGCGATCGCTCGCTGATGCACTACATCATGAACGGAGAATATGCCGGGTTCTTCGACATCGGCATGGTCCAGCGCAACGAGTTCAACGCCATCATTGTGCACGGCACGATGTGCCTGATCCGCCGCGCCGCGATGGACAAGGCCGGCGGCTGGTCCAGCGACACGATCTGCGAGGACACGGATCTCGGCCTCTCGATCCAGCAGCAGGGCTGGCTCACGCACTACACCAATGTGCGTTACGGCGAAGGCCTGCTGCCCGACACCTATGAGGCCTTCAAGAAGCAGCGCCACCGCTGGGCCTATGGCGGCTTCCAGATCGTCAAGAAGCATTGGCGGCGCTTCCTGCCCGGCGCCAGCCGGCTGACGCCCGATCAGCGCCGCGAATTTTCGCTGGGCTGGCTCAACTGGCTCGGCGCCGAAAGCCTCGGCGTCGTGGTTGCGATCCTCAATCTGATCTGGGTGCCGATCGTCGCCTTCGCCGACATCGCGATCCCCGACAAGATTTTGACGCTGCCGATCATCGCCTCCTTCATCGTCTCGCTGGTGCATTTCGTCGCGCTCTACCGGCTGCGCGTGAATATCAAGGCAGGCCAGATGTTAGGGGCCATGATCGCGGCGATGAGCGTGCAGTGGACGGTGTCGCGCGCGGTGGCGCAGGGGCTGATCACCGAGCATCTCGCGTTCGCCCGCACCTCCAAGGGCGGCCTGTCGCGGATGTCGATCGAGTTTCAGGCGTTCTGGGAAGCCGTGATCGGCGTGTTGCTGCTGATCGGCGCCGTCGTTCTGGTCGTCACCAATGGCTACAAGCAGGTGCGCGAGATCTACATCTTCGCCGGCGTCCTGGTGCTGCAGAGCCTGCCATTCCTGGCGGCGGTCTCCATCGCGATCCTGGAAAATTCGCGGATCAACGAGTTCGCATTCTGGCGCAACAGCGCGATCCGCACCGCGGAACTGATCGGGCTGCGCCCGGTCAGCCTGCCCTCGGTCGCCGCCCCGTCGCAGCCGGTCGGCTCGGAAATCCGCCGCGACAACTAGCGGCGGATCTAGCCGACTTCAAGAAACGGCCCTAACCGCAGGCGCCGGAACGGCAAATCCGGCGCAGCGGTGCACAATTGACCGCCCCTCGGCTATTGACCCGATGGGCCCTGCCCCCTACACAGCGCGGGCTGGAGCACGATCCCGAGGTGCGGGTTAACCCGCTGACGTCCGGATCCGCTGTTCAGGTGAGTGAGCGCGTAGCTCAGGCGGTAGAGCACGTGACTTTTAATCATGGGGTCGAGGGTTCGAGTCCCTCCGCGCTCACCAAACAAATTCAGATATTGAAGCCAGAAATACAGCCTCCAAGCCGGTTTCAAAGTTTCGTCTTGCACATGCGTTGCACACAGTAGTGCGGCAATGACGATAGCCCTCATGGTGCTCGGCGCAACTGCGCAGGCGCCGGCGCTGTTCATGGCCGCGGGGGCCGCGATCGCCAAGATCAACAGCTTCGGCAAGCCGCCCGGTTGGCAGATCGGCAACCGAGCCCGCGGACGCTTCTCACGGGACGGGACCGATTGGGGATGCAGAAGACGGTCACCGTTTCAGGAGGAGCTGGCGCGCGGGCCCTGGCGCCGGCTCTTCTTAATTTTGTGTGAACCAAGCCACAGTTGTTCGGCGTAATCTTTAGTAGGTTTTCGGCGCTGGGGATTTCAGGGCCCAGAGGCTGGAAGAACAGGGCGCCGCCGGGACAAACCATTTCGGGCCCGGCGGCGTAATTTTTCGGAATGGTCACCGCAACCCCGATGCTCGGATCAGACGCATTCGGACGCCAACGGCTCGTTGCTCTCCCTGTCGCGGTCATCATGCTCGGCGTCGCCCACGTCGAGCCCGCCTCCGGTTCTCCGGACCGGTCGGCGGCGGGTGTATTGCGGCATAAGCCTTGCTCTTTACGTGGCGCAGGGAATTTCAGTGTCCCGGTTCAGGAACAAGCTGTCGCCGGATGTGTCTTTTGGAGACGACCAGCTGGATTCATTGGGAGGTATCGTTGAGATACGCAGCGCCCCTACCGTCAAGGTTTATCGTTCGGAGAGGAAGCACCGACTGGATGGTCTATGATCGAGAGCTCAAGGGGCCAGCGCAGTTGAAGAAAGACGGCCGCTTCGCCGAGAAGCTGACGAAGGAACAGGCCGAACACATCAAGCAGGCATTGACGGACGCCCTGAAGCCCGAGCCATAGGCAGAGCTAGCTCGAATACCCCGATCGGTGGCGACACAAACCACGAACAGATGACATCTGTGTTACCTCGTAAGGTATATGAACAGAGTTGGGCAAAGCGAACGAGGCGCGGCAAAACCGCGGCGCATCAGTGGAGCAAATTAGGCCGTTGCGGAATTCAGCTTTGACTACCGGCCATTTAGTCGAGCCACCGCGCGTCGCCGCGGAGGAACGATCAGTGAACAGCTCAAAGGCATAGCGCAAGCCGCCCGCGCCGGTGAAGACCACCTGCGCACCAAGGGGAGCGCAAACGCAGGATGCCGAAAGCGCACGAAGCTCAGCGGGCAATTCGGAGCGAACATTCGGAGCGCTGCAAGAGTTCAGCCATCAAGCCAACGGCAATTCGCCTTGACCGCCTGTCCAGTCGATGATGTCGACCTGGAGTCCTCGCTTCAACATCTCGGCCTCGAGACTGCCGGCATGCCGTTTCCATTCGGGCGTTGCGCGGACGCGAAATCTTGGATCTTCGCCGGCTGCCTCGAATTCGTCGTCGGCCTTGAGCGCGCCGCGGACGGCTTCGTACATCATCTTCAGGCTGGCGTCGGTGAAGGCGCCGTAGTCCATCGGTCGTCTCCTTTGGCACTGTGGGACGCAAAAAGCCGCCACGTAGTCACTCGTGGCGGCCTTCTGCAAGCGGCCCATCCAGACGGCCTGGGACGACGTTGCGTGAGTCGGGTTAATGAAACGTTGTTCGTGCGGCGGCGCGCACTCAGATCGCGATGCGGTCGAAGTCGATGGCTATCCGGCTGTTCGGGAAAATCCTCGTCGCCTCCGCCAGAATGTCCTCGTCCGGGTAGCGGCCGGAGATGTGCGTGAGGATGAGCTGCTTGACCCCGCTCCGCGCCGCAAGCGCGGCGGCTTCGCTGGCGGTCAAATGCCCGTAGTCGCGCGCGATGGCCGCATCACGCTCGAGAAACGTCGCTTCGATCACCAGCAGGTCGGCGTCCCCGACGCGTTCGGCGAGCCCCTCGGTGGTTTCGGCATCACCGACGATGACGAGCTTCCTTCGCCCCTGGGCGGGGCCAAGCACCTGTTCCGGATCGATGGTGCGACCGTCGTCCAACTTCACCTGCCGTCCCTTCGCCAGCTCCCGGCGAACGGGCCCATCGGGCACGCGCAGCGCGAGGAGCCGGTCCGGGAGGAGATGGCGGCGCATCGCGCTCAGAAAGGAGAAAGCGAAGCTGTCCGTATCCCTGTGGCGGACCGGAAAGCAATCGATGGTGAATTCGCCGGCGTCGAGGACTCGCCCCTCGGTCAACGGCACCAGATCAAGCGGGATCGGCGCTCTGCCCTCGCCCCAAAGCCCGGCCAGCATGCGGACGACGACATCGAGCGTGCCGGGCCCGGCATGAATCGTCATCGCATCCGAGCTTTGCCGCAACCGGAGGGTCGAAAACAGCCCGGGGATGCCGAGCACATGATCGAAATGCCCGTGGGTCAGCAACAGGCTATCAAGCCGTCGAAAGCCGGCGCCACTCCGCAGCAGCTGGCGCTGCGTTCCCTCGCCGCAATCGACCAGAATACGACTGCCGGCTGCCTCGACGAGGATGCCCGGGTGATTGCGCTCGGAGCGAGAACATCGCAGCACCTCGCCTTCCGACTGCCGACGGCGCCGTGCCGCCGAGATCGTGCAATCTGATGGCAGCGTCGCCCGATGTGTTCAAGCATCTCGATGCCGCCGACGTGGGACCAAAGCGTCCTGAAGCCGGCGGCTTTGAGGGCGAGCCCCATTCGCGCCATCGGGATCGGTTGTCGTGACCGGCGCACGCGGCGCCTGTCACGCCCTCAACCGGTCACAGCCTCAAACATCGAAACAGCTGCGCGAGCGCGGTGTTGGCGGATTGCGCGCGCCGTTCGACGATTTCGGCCGCAGCGGCATAATTGCGCGCCAGGATCTGAAGCGCGCGGCGAGCATCCGGCAGCGTGGATTGCTCCGCCATCTCCAGGCACTGATGCTCGAAATATCTGAGCTCCTCAAGTTCGGTCATTCGCGAATCGTCCGATCGGTTCCTGCATTTTCGAACTCAGTGCGCCGGCGACCTAGTGAAAGTTTTGGCAAGTTTGTTGCGGGGGTCGGGCAATCTGGTCGGAGTGTTTCTGGACGCATGATTTGATAGTCACCGCTCCGTGACCCGATGCGAGGATGAGCTGCGCGGATCGACAACCGCGTGCAATCGTCTCACAATGCGGCGGTCTCGCTTTGCGAGATTTGGAACATGCGCCGTTGATGCGGCATCGAATTGGCTTTGTTGGACCAGATGAGGAAACGCGATTGGGCTTTCGTGGCGGCCTGTGTGGCAGGCGCGCTGCTGTTCGGCGTCTGGAGTTTCCAGATGGGTATCGCGTTTCATCGATCCCAGCACGGCGCGACCGACCTCTCCAGTTCGCACCGGCGGAGCCAGGACGGCGCGTCCGCGCGCAGCCCGGCCCGGCTCCAGGCGGATGACGGCGATCAGCAGGCCGGACAGCCGCGATAGGCGCCGCGATCGCGTCCGTCACCACCACATCGCGTCCGACTAGGCCCAAGCCAGGCCTGCCATGCCGGCGGCGCCATCGTCATCTGTCTTGGCATGCGTGAGCCGCCTGCGGCGCGGACTGTCCTTGGCACGACGGTGACGAACGCCAAACCTGTGCAGCGCCATCGGCACATGCCGCATCACGCCGCGGACGAGATCGATGGCCTGCCTGACGACGGCCACCACCGTCGCAACGCGGGTAAAGAAGCCGATCAGGAAGATCATCGAGAAGATGTCGATATAGGCTAGCACATCGCCAACCAGCATCAGCTCGGGAGGAAGCGGAATCCGGTGCCAATAGGCACCGATCACGATGGCAACCGGGATCAGCGCGATCAGCTTCCGTAACGTCAGCCGATCGAGCAAGGCAGCGAGCTCAACGACCAGGATTTGCCACAGCCAATCGCCGAGCGCGGCCGGCTTGTCGATCGTCCAGGTCTGCCACAAACGCTGCCACATAGCCGCTCCGCCTCCCCTTGCCCGCAATACCGGCGCTACGGCTTCGACGACGCCTCGCTGCTGCCTTCGTCTGCGGCGCCTTGCGCATCAGCCGGATCGGCCGATGGAAAGATGCGCTCATAATTCGCACGCGCCTCGCGGATCAGACGCGCGCGCTCGCGTTCGGACTTCGAGATGAACCTGATGATCTCGCCCATGTTCGCTCCAAGGCAAAAAAAATGATCCGACCGTCAGCTATGCAACCATCGTGCCCGACGGTCGCTTGGCCCGACCTCCTCGCACCGCTCAGCGGAACGCCCGCGGCGCCATCCGCTGCTGGCTGAAGGCAACGCGCGGATTGATGCCGCAATAGGCGTCACGGCCCGACGCGGATGCCTGGCACTGCTGATAGGTCTGGTAGCCGCAATAGCCGGGATATCCCTCCTGCCGGCCCTGGATGCACCAGGGATACTCATAGGGATCGGCCGCCGCAGGCGACGCGGAACCGACAATCCAGCTCGTTCCGAGCGCCGCGAACGCCAGAATCGCCCAATTCGTCCTGCGCATGATCGTGTTTCCTTGCTCAATCGCACCCAGCTGCTGATCTAGGTACGCCGGCACGATCTGCGAGGTTTCCGGGGACCGCCTCAAGAAGCTGTGACGATCGTTCAAAGCCCGCTTGCGGCACGGTGAGCACCGGCTGACCGGTCATCGGCCCTCGCGGCCTCCACACCCCGCTGGCCCGCTGCCCGCCGGCCCATCCCAGCGCATGTAGTTAACCGACGCCTAATCGGGGATACGCGGTTGAAATGTACGACTTAAGCGCGCCGCAAGGCGGCTGCCCTAGTCTCCCGCGCGGCTCAATGGACGACGACACCCGGAGAGGCTCGTCGCACGGGGGATAATCATGCGCAGCGCGCTCATTGCTTCAATGATCCTGTCACTTGCGGTCGGGCCGGCCGTTGCCGGACCACGAACGTCGGGGTCGTCCGAGGCGGCACCGGCCAGCGTCGAGAAATATCGCGGCTACGTCTTCGATCTTTCCGAGAACACCGACCGCAAGGACGTCACCAGCATCGCCGACATGGTCCGCCGCCAGCTCGACGTCGTGGAAACCGCAGGCTTCAGCCCGAAGGTGTTGCAGTTCTTCCATCGCGTGCCGATCGTTGCCAGCGAGATGGCGTGTCTCGACGAAGGCGCGGCGGCGGCCTGCTATGGCTTGACGCCACCGGAATGGGACCGCGGCACGACGCGCGACGTCACCATCTGGGATCATGACAAGCAGCAATGGACCAATTCGGATCCGCTCGCGCTTGCGCTCGATTCCGGCATCGGCATCATCAGGATGCGTCCGAACATGATGCGCTACGCGAAGGAGCCGGTGCTGCTGCACGAATTCCTTCATGCCTATCACGCCCGGCTGATGCCGAACGGCTATGAGAACAAGGGCATCAAGGCCTTCCTCAGCCAGGCGAAGTCGAAGGAACTGTTCGCCAAGGAGGCCTACGCGTTGAAGAACCAGCAGGAGTTCTTCGCAGTGACAGCGAGCATCTTCCTGGCCGGCAAGGATTCCGAGCACGAACCCTATACGCGCGCCACGCTGAAGGAGAAGATGCCGGACTACTACAAGTATCTCGTCGGCCTGTTCGGCGCCGATCCCGAGGAAACCAGCATCACGCCGGTCGCATCGGCCGACTGAGCCCGGCATCCCACAAAAAAACGAGGCCCGGTGTGCCTAGGAGACCGGGCCTCGTTTCTGATGTCCCCCGCCTCGTGGCGGATCAGGTGTTGTCGATACGCGACCTTGTCCGCGCGATCCATCCCGGATGATTACGGGGGCAGGCGCGCGCCGGCCTCACTTGCTGTAGCTGTAGAACCCCTGCCCGGTCTTGCGGCCGAGATGGCCGGCATCGACCATCTCCTTCAGCAGCGGCGCCGGCCGGTATTTGGGGTCGTTGAAGCCGGTGTAGAACACCTCCATCACCGACAGCATCGTGTCGAGCCCGATCAGATCGGCAAGCGCGAGCGGGCCGATCGGATGATTGCAGCCGAGCTTCATGCCGGCATCGATCTCCTCGGCGGTGGCAATACCTTCCTGCAGCGCGAAGATCGCCTCGTTGATCATCGGGCAGAGGATGCGGTTCACCGCAAAGCCGGGGCTGTTCTTCGCCGTGATCGCGACCTTGCCGACCCGCTTGGCGAAGGCTTCGGCCTTGGCGACGGTGTCGTCCGAGGTCTGCAAGCCCCGGATCAATTCGAGCAGCGCCATCACCGGCACCGGATTGAAGAAATGCATCCCGATGAAGCGGTCGGGACGATCGGTCGAGGCCGCAAGGCGAGTGATCGAGATCGACGAGGTGTTGGTTGCGACCAGCGCGCTCGGCTTCAGCCCTGCACAGAGATCCTTCAGGATCTTGATCTTCAGCTCCTCGTTCTCGGTCGCGGCTTCGATCACGAGATCGCAGGCGGCGAGCTTGGCCTTGTCGGTGGTCGCGTTGATGCGCCCGAGCGTCGCGTCGCGGTCGGCCGCGGTCATCTTCTCCTTGGCGACAAGCCGATCGAGACTGCTCCCGACCGTCTTCAGGCCGCGCTGGACCGCCGCGTCGGAGATATCCACCATGGTCACGCCGAGGCCTGCCGCCGCGCAGATCTGCGCGATGCCGTTGCCCATGGTCCCGGCGCCGATAATGCCAACCGTCTCAATCATCGCGTTCGTCCCTCGTCGCTTGCGCGGCCGCGCGGCCGCATCGTCAAAAACGGCGGACCGGAGGGGTCCGCGGATGGCGCATGAATAGCAGTCCGGCCGCGCGGCCGATACAGCCGAAGCCGGTATTCCGGTGGGGTCTATTCGGGGCGCGGCGGGACAGGCCGCCGTGGCGGAACGGCTGGCCGCGGCGGCAATTGGGTGCGCGGTGGTTCGGCCGCGCGCGACGGTTCGAGCACGCGGTTAAGTCGTACAATCCACCAGGCCAGCTGTCCGTAGCTGCGGCGCAGCGCCGATCCGAATCCCTCGTCGATGTCCTGATCACGATCCATACCCCTATCATTAACGTGCATCCTTGAAGGAACGGTGAGTGCCATCACGTGCAGCGCCGGCAATCGTTAGCAACCTGGCAACCATCCACGCGCAGGCTGTACGCGGGTGCCGGTAGTCTCCCGGATTGCACCGGGAAGTCCCCGCGCTGCAACATCGCGGTGCCGGTCCGACTCGCATTTTGTTGATCGAATTTTCCGCCGAGCGCCGCGACATAAGGACATTAGACGACGAGGGCTACGCCCATGCTTGCCGAGAAATTCATTCTGTTGCTCGAGACATTGCTTAACGGCCAGACCCATTCCGACGGAAGTCCCCGCGTGGTGAGCACCTCGCCCCACATTCCGGTGAAGCTTCCCGGTGGAAGCCAACCGCAAGGCAGTCTGCCTCGCTAGGCCCCTGCTGCCGGCAGGTTAGGTCGCCGCGAGATTCTCAAGGGCGTCGCAGCCACGTCGCTGCGGAATGCTGATCGCGACGTTTGCCTCCGCCAGTTGTCCTGTCGTGACGCACGAAGTCATTTGGCGCGGGCCCTCGCCCGTGATCCAGCTCATAGGTGGTGAAGCCGAGCCACGCTACACCGCTCCGGCAACGACGTGGTGCCGCCGTGGACGATCAGACCGACAGCAAGACCGATTTCGCAAGCATCGCCGTCGCAATCTGCGTCGCCGCCTATATCGCGATCATGCTGGCCTATCTCGCCCAATACGATCTCGGCCTGACCGCCGCGCAGACACGCCATCTCTCGATGCTAGCAGCGCTGTTCCTCGCGCTGCCGGTCGCGCTGGATTTGCTGCGCACCGGACCCGGCGACGCTCGCTGACGCGGACACGAACGCGCCCGCCGCCGCCGATCTCCCCTGGCGCAAACACGCCTGCGCAACATAGCGCTAGGCGAAGCGACGCGAATCAGCGTTACTTTGCAACTGATCGCTTCGTGGGATTTGGCGGCATGACCCAGCCCGACGTGTTTGATCAGAAGGTTCTGGATCAGAACATTCGCGAACTGCAGGAATGGCTGCGCAGGGCCTGGCAGCAACTCGCGGACCCCTCGCTCACCGCCTTCTCCCGCCGCGAATTGCGCAACCAGATGAAGCAATGCAACGCCGATTTGCGCGTGCAACTGCAAGCCGCCTCCAAACGAATGCTGGTGCAGCCCGCCTCATCGGGCAGGACGTTCGCCAAGCCGGCGCTGCGGATCCTCGCCTAGAGCACGATCCGGAAACGTGCGAAGCGGCTTTCCCTCGCGACAAACGCAGGGCGTTTGCGCGGAGATCATGCTCAAACAATGGGCTGAAGCGCGATGACGATTCAACCCAATCTCATCGCGCCTCAGCGTTTGTCTGGCTGTCACACATGCCAGCGCGCCAAAATGCCGCGATCTCCTGCTGCATGCTGGCCATACGCACCCTCTGCTTGTGCAGGGACGCCCGACAAGGCACAGCAAAACCGCTCCGGTATGCCTATATTGGGCGTCGTGTAGCGGCCAATGCCGCCAATGTTTAGGGACTCCCGTGTTATATCTGGAACTTGCGATCGTGGCGGTCTTGATCGTCGTCAACGGTCTGTTGTCGATGTCGGAGCTCGCGATCGTCTCCTCCCGTCCGGCGCGCCTTGCGGCGCTGGTCGAACGAGGCGTCAGCGGTTCGCGCCGCGCACTTGCACTGGCCTCCGATCCCGGCAAGTTCCTCTCCACGGTGCAGATCGGCATCACGCTGATCGGCGTGCTGTCGGGCGCCTTCTCGGGCGCAACGCTTGGTCAGCGTCTGACCCAATGGCTGCTTGAGCTCGGGGTGTCCGCAGGCATCGCCGACGCGGCCGGCGTCGGCCTCGTCGTCGGCGTGATCACCTATGCCTCGCTGATCGTCGGCGAGCTGGTGCCGAAGCAGATCGCATTGCGCGATCCCGAGTCGATCGCGGTCAAGGTCGCTCCGGCCATGACCATGATGGCGCGGCTGTCGCTGCCGCTGGTGTGGCTGCTCGACCGTTCCGGCAAGCTGCTGCTGTGGGTGCTCGGCCATCGCGAGGATGCGCAGGACCGCATCAGCGAGGACGAGATCAAGACGCTGGTGGTGGAGGCCGAGAACGCCGGTGTGCTCGAGCCCGGCGAAAAGGAGATGATCGCCGGCGTGATGCGCCTCGGCGATCTGCCGGTCGGCGCGGTGATGACGCCGCGTCACGAGGTCAGCCTGATCGACCTCGCCGCCCCCGCGGCCGAGATCCTGGCGACGCTACAAAAGAGCAGTCACTCGCGCTGCGTGGTGTTCGACGGCAACCGCGATCATGCGCTCGGCATCGTGCAGGCCAAGGACGTGCTCGACGTCTACCTCGCGGGCCAGACGCCCGACATCCGCGCGCTGACGCGCGATGCGCCGATCATTCCGGAGACCGTCGACGCCCGCGACGTGGTCGCGATCCTGCGCGACTCCAGAGTGCATATCGGCCTCGTCCACGACGAGTACGGCACCTTTCAGGGCGTCGTGACCAGCGCCGACATCCTCGAGGCCATCGTCGGCGCCTTCCACACCGAGGAAGGCCCGGCCGAGCCCGCCTATGTCCGGCGCGCCGACGGCTCCTATCTGATCTCGGGCTGGATGCCGGCGCTGGAATTCAGCGAACTGCTCGGCATCACGCTGCCATCGCCGCGGCCGTACCAGACCGCGGCCGGCTTCCTGCTGCATGAATTCGGCGCGATCCCCGATGTCGGCGCGAAAACCACAGCGCAGGGCTGGGAATTTGAGATCGTCGACCTCGACGGCCGGCGCATCGACAAGGTTTTGGCCAGCAAGCAGCCGGCGGCCTGACATTTGCCACCGGGCCGTCCTGTTGATAAGCGGCAAGACAGCGAAACAGGCGGCCGCGGTGTGCTATCGGCATAGCGGCGGCCCGAGCAATCCCCGAGTAAACCCCACGGAATAGATCCCCATGCGCATTACCCTTGTCGGTTCCCGCCATTTCGGCGTGACGACCCTGAACATGCTGCGCGAACACCACGTCACGCTGGTCAGGGTGGTCGTGCATGACGGCGAGGACCGGCTGGCGGCAGCGGCCAGGGCGGCCGGCATCGAGGTCGTTGTCCAGGCCGATCCCAAGCTGGTGACGGCCGCCGAGATTGCGCCGGATACCGACCTGATCGTGACCGCCCACAGCCACGCCCGGGTCAGCAGGGAGGCGCTTGCCGCGTCCAGGCTCGGCGGCATCGGCTACCACCCGTCGCTGCTGCCGCGCCACCGCGGCATCGCGGCGGTGGAATGGACTATCAAGGAAGGCGATCCGATCGCCGGCGGCAGCATCTATCACCTCGCCGACCGCATGGACGCCGGCGCGATCGCGGCGCAGGACTGGGTGTTCGTCAAGAAAGGCGAGACCGCCCGCGAGCTGTGGGAGCGCGCGCTGGCGCCGCTCGGCTTGCGTCTGCTCGCCCAGGTCATCGACTATGGTAAGGTCAACGGCTCGCTGCCGGCCAAGGTCCAGGATGAGCAGTTTGCGACCAAGGCGCCGAATCTGAGCCTTGGCAAACACTAACCCGAGCTAGAAGTATATGAATACCTCGTTCGGAAAAGCCATGCTCGGATTTTCCGTTCCTGATCCGGAACCGAATTCACCACGATGTGTTTGAGTTCGCAGGAACATTTGGGGACTCTCGCGACGCAGCAAATTTTGAACACATTGTGACAGGATAAGCCGCGTCATCACACGAAATTACAGGGATTTGATTCATGCGTTCGATCCGCATTCGCGACCTGATTTTGGTCACTACGGTCGCTTCGGCCGCCGCCCTCACCGCTGCTCCCGTGTCCGCCCAGCAGCCTTATGACGGCCTATGGAACGTCACCGTCGTCACCAAGACCGGCAGCTGCGAACCGTCGCAGAGCTCGACCGTGACCGTCGCTGAAGGAAAGATCTCGGCCCAGGGCGCGGCGATCTCCGGCACCGTCGGCAGCGGGGGACTTGTGCGAGTCTCGATCAATGGTGCATATGCGAACGGACAACTCAGTGGCAACTCCGGATCGGGGAAGTGGAATGGGGCATCAGCTGGCGTACCGTGCAGCGGCCGATGGGAAGCGTCCCGTCAGTAAGATCACCAGCCTATCAAGTTTCTTCGCCATCGCGCGGCGGCCCGCATTTGCAGCCGCCGCGTTTTTCGTGACCGCACTCGCAAGCACCACGGGCCATGCCCAGTCCGGCCCGTTCGCCGGCATGGCAGGCACCTGGTCGGGCGCCGGCTCGGTCATGCTGGATGACGGCTCCAGCGAGCGCATCCGCTGCCGCGCCACCTATCACGTCGGTGGGCCCCGCATGACCATGAGCCTCACCTGCGCCAGCGACGCCTACAAGTTCAACCTGGCGGCCGATGTGCAGGCCGAAGGCAGCGCGGTCAGCGGCAATTGGAGCGAGTCCAGCCGCAATGTCAGCGGCTCGTTGCAGGGTCGCGGCGGCGGCGGCAACTTCCAGGTCATTGCCAGCGCTCCCGGCTTCAATGCCGACATCTCGATGCGCACCACCGGCAACAAGCAGGCCGTTACCATCAGGGCCGACAGCCAGTTCCGCGGCGCCAGCATCGTGCTGTCGAAGTAATCGATCCGCGCTCCAACGTGCAAAGCCCTCGGGTCATCCCCGAGGGCTTTTTGTTTACGGCCCAGCGGTGCTATGCCGCAGGCACGAATGCCGTGACCTCGATCTCGACCTTGGCCCGCTGATCGACCAGCCCGCCGATATAGAGCAGCGTCGACGGCGGGAAATTACGCCCGAGCGTCTCCTTCCACGCCGCGCCGATACCGGCGCCCGCGGCCTCATATTCGCTGCGACTGGTCAGGTACCAGGTCAGGCGGACGATGTGCTCGGGGCCGGCACCGGCTTCGTTCAACAGCTTGATGATGCGCTTCAGCGCGGTGCCGACCTGGGCGGCCATGTCGGGGGCGTAATCGCCCTTCTCGTCGCCGCCGGTCTGCCCCGCCAGCACGATCCACTTGCCGGGCGCATCGAACGCCACACCGTGGGAGAAGCCGCGGGGTTTCGACCATTCGGCCGGTTGCAAGACACGCATGAGCAGATCCTCCTTTATGGCGTTCGTCATTCCGGGATGGCTCGCAGAGCCAGACCCGGAATCTCGAGATCCCGGGTTCGCCCGTTTCACGTGCGCCCCGGGATGACAGCGTAGTCGATGCTGCTTAGCAGAGATCACGTGGGTGACGCATCACCGCGCAGGCAGAATTGCGCGTTGCAAATTCATGGCAGCTCGCCGATACCGGGCCCCCCTCCTCCGCTCGTTCCCCGTCATGGATCGCACGCCCTCAAAGACCCGCGCAGCATTGTGGATGTCCGGCTGGCTCGCGCTGATGCTGATCGTGGCGGTGGCCGGCCGCGAGGCGACGCGCGAGGTCAACGTCTTCCAGCTGATGGCCGTTCGCGGCGTGCTCGGCTTCGCGATGCTCTATCCGCTGATCCACATGAATGGCGGGTTTGCGATCGTGAAGACGGCACGGCTGCACGTCCATATCGCGCGCAACCTGATCCATTTCTGCGCGCAGCTCGGCTGGTTCTTTGCGCTGACATTGATCTCGATCGGCCAGGTGGTTGCGATCGAGTTCACGATGCCGATCTGGACCGCGATCCTTGCGGCGAGCTTTCTCGGCGAGCGGATGACGGCGTGGAAGATCGTCGCGATCGTGCTTGGCCTGGTCGGCGTGTTCGTGATCGTGCGGCCGGCGGCCGGCGCGATCAATCCGGGCCAGCTGATCGCGCTTGCCGCGGCAGTCGGCTTCGGCATCTCGGTCGCCGTGGTCAAGTCGCTGACGCGGACCGAGCAGACGCTGACGATCATGTTCTGGATGCTGGTGGTGCAATCGCTCGCGAGCATCGGGCCTGCGCTCTACGTCTGGACCTGGCCGCCGCTCTCGACCTGGGGCTGGCTTGTCGTGATCGCGTTCTGCGGCACCTTCTCGCACTATTGCATGGCACGCGCCCTGCTCCACGCTGACGCGACTGTCGTGATCCCGATGGATTTCGTCCGCGTGCCGCTGACAGCGATCGCCGGCTGGCTGATCTATGCCGAAAGGCTCGATGTCTACACGGTGCTCGGCGCGGCCATGATCCTGGCGGGCAACCTCATGAACCTGAAACCGACCGCAAGGAAGCCGGCGCGCGCAAGGTGACGCCCGCGCCGTGCGCGCGTAGCGCCGCCGCGCCCTGCCAGCCAAAGGCCCGGGGATCGTCCGGGCCCCCTGGTTCCGAAAGCGTGTTACTTTCCGGCGGCCTTGCGCAGCGCCGCGTTGATGCGGTCCTGCCAGCCGGGGCCGCCCGCCTGGAAATACTCCAGCACGTCCTGATCGATCCGCAGCGTAACCTGCTCGCGGACGCCGGGGACAGCAACGGTCTTTGGCACCGCGTCCGCGACCTTGGTGGTGGCGCGCTTGAACGCCGCCTCGGCTTCGCTGCGGGCATCGTTCAGGGTTCGCGGTCGCCTCGGCTGGTCGGCCATATGCTGGATTCCTGTGTCTCAGATTCCTTCAAACAGTACCGTCGACAGATAGCGCTCCGAGAATGACGGCACAATCGCCAGAATGGTTTTGCCGGCCGCTTCCGGCCGCTTGCCGATCTGCAAGGCGGCTGCGATCGCGGCGCCCGACGAGATACCGCCGGGGATGCCTTCGTTGCGCGCCAGCTCGCGCGCGGTCTCGATCGCGGTCGCGCTGTTGACCTTGACGATCTCGTCGATCACGGAGCGGTCGAGGATGTCAGGGATGAAGCCTGCGCCGATGCCCTGGATCTTGTGCGGCGTGTGCTGGCCGCCCGACAGCACCGGGCTCTCTTCCGGCTCCACCGCGACGACGCGCAATGACGGCTTGCGCGGCTTCAGCACCTGACCAACGCCGGTGATGGTGCCGCCGGTGCCGACGCCGGCGACGAAGTAATCGATGTTGCCGCCGGTGTCGTTCCAGATCTCCTCGGCGGTGGTGCGGCGATGGATCTCGGGATTGGCGAGGTTCTTGAACTGCTGCGGCATGACAGCGTTGGGCGTCGTGCGCACCAGTTCTTCCGCGGTCGCGATCGAACCCTTCATGCCCTGCGCGGCCGGCGTCAGCACAATCTCCGCGCCGAGAAAGGCGAGCATCCGCCGCCGCTCGATCGACATCGATTCCGGCATGACGAGCTTGAGCCGATAGCCGCGCGAGGCCGCGACATAGGCGAGCGCGATCCCGGTGTTGCCCGAGGTCGGCTCGATCAGCACCGTGTCGGCGTTGATGATGCCGGCCTTCTCCATCGCCACGATCATCGCCGCGCCGATGCGGTCTTTCACGCTGGCCGCTGGATTGAAGTATTCCAGCTTGGCGAGGATCGTCGCGTTGATGCTAGCCGCCTGCGGCAATCTGCGCAGCCGCACGATCGGCGTAGAGCCGATCGCATCGACGATGGAGTCAAAGACGCGGCCGCGTCCGGGTTGCACTGCACTCGTTGTCGACGGCGCGTCCATCAAGCGGCTCCTGTAGCGGGATGTGCTGAAAATATGCGGTCTTGTCTCATTAGAAGCAGCGCATCATGACGCGCAAGTGAGAAACCGCCGTGGCGCGGATTCGTTGCATCGCAAAATAAGAACCTACGCAAATTACGTAAAACCTACGCATTTGTGTTGCGACAAGGTCAAACAAATGCGTCTATATACTTTCGTCAGGTGCAGCTCAGAACGCAAAGGAGGTCACATGCCAGCTCTCGCTGAAGTTCTGTCGACCACAGCGTCCAGGCCCGATCCGCGCGGCTGCGATTTGCCGACCTGTCCGGTGTGTGCTGACTCCATGGTAGCGGCGGAAGCCTCCGCGTACCTGTTCGACAATCTGATCAGCTATCTCTGGACCTGCGACAACTGCGGTTACGGGTTCGTGACCAAGCACGCGGTGAAACCGATCGTGTGCAACTGATCACACAGCTCATCTTGGAGCGATGTCACCGCGCGCCCAACCGGCGCGCGTTTTCGTTCTGAAGTCCTCGAACGTGCCGTTCGCCACCGCATCGCGGATGCCCCGCATCAGCTGCTGGTAATAGGCGACGTTGATTTCGGACAGCAGCATTGCCCCAAGTGTTTCGCCCGATCGCACCAGATGATGCAGATAGGCGCGCGAATAGCCGTTCGCCGCCGGCCACGGACTCTCGTCGTCGAGCGGACGCGGATCGTCGACGTGCCGGGCGTTGCGCAGGTTGATCTGCCCGAAGCGGGTGAACGCCATGCCGTGGCGTCCGTTCCGTGTCGGCATCACACAGTCGAACATGTCGACGCCGCGCGCCACCGCCTCGAGGATGTCCTCCGGCGTGCCGACGCCCATCAGATAACGCGGCCGATCGACCGGGAGCGCCGGCGCGGTCTCCTCGATCATCGCCAGCATCACCGCCTGCGGCTCGCCGACCGCGAGCCCTCCGATCGCGTAACCGTGAAAGCCGATGTCGGTCAGCCCGCGCGCGCTGGCGTGCCGCAGATCCGGGACGTCGCCGCCCTGTACGATGCCGAACAGCATGTAGCCGTCCGGTGCCGCCTCGAAGGCGCGCTTGGAGCGCTCGGCCCAGCGCAGCGACAGCTGCATCGCGCGCTCGATGTCGGCGCGCTCGGCCGGCAGCCGGACGCACTCGTCCATCTGCATGGCGATATCGGAGCCGAGCAGCCGCTGCACCTCGATCGAGCGCTCCGGCGACAGCTCGACCTTGGTGCCGTCGATATGCGAGCGGAAGGTCACGGCCTTCTCGGTCACCTTGCGCAGCTCCGACAGCGACATCACCTGGAAGCCGCCGGAATCCGTCAACATCGGGCCGCCCCAGCCGGTGAAGCGCTGCAGGCCGCCAAGCCCGGCAATGCGCTCGGCGCCGGGCCGCAGCATCAGGTGATAGGTGTTGCCGAGCACGATATCGGCGCCGGCATCGCGCACCTCGCGCCAATGCATGCCCTTCATCGCGCCCGCGGTGCCGACCGGCATGAAGGCCGGCGTCCGCACGAGGCCGTGCGGCGTGGTCAGGCGCCCGGTGCGGGCGGCGCCGTCGGTTGCCAGCAGTTCGAAATGATTGGGAAGATTCATGCGGCTGCTTATTGCGTGTCGCCGGTGCCCGATCAACCCGTCGGATAACGGCCCTCGCGCGACTTCGTGAACACGGGCAACCGGCCGGACGCTTGCCTTGCATCGTCCGCCCCGCTAAACAAAACGAAACAGTGTCGTTTTATGACGACAATATGGCAACCGGCTTCCGCAGCGACGTCAATCCGCGAACGTGACTGGCAGAGATGGTCTCACCCCCTAGCGCCCGGCCCGCCGGCGCCGGCCCTCGGATGACGGCCGCCCGCACGATCCGGCAAGCGGTCCTGCTGTGCGGCCTCGCCTTGGCGCTGGCGGCCTGCAGCTCGCTGCCGCGGATGCCCTACACGGCCGCCGATGCCGCCAATGCGCGGGTGCTCGACCTCGACGGGCTGCGCCGCTATGCCGACGAGCCGGCGTCAAAATTCAAGCTCGAGAAGAGCGACCTCGCCCCGATCAAGACCTATCTCGCCCTCTCCGGCGGCGGCGCCGACGGGGCCTATGGCGTGGGCGTCCTCAACGGATGGACTGCGGCCGGCAACCGCCCGGCCTTTTCGGTTGTTTCCGGCGTCAGCACCGGCGGGCTGATTGCGCCCTTTGCCTTCCTTGGCCCGCGCTACGACGACACGCTGAAAGAGGTCTACACCTCGGGCGTCGCGGAAAGCCTGCTGCAGGATCCGAGCCTGATGCGGGTGCTGTTCGGCTCCGGCCTGTTCGGCAACAAGCGGCTGCGCGAACTGGTGGCGCGCTACGTCGGGCCGGAGATCCTGAGCGAGGTGGCGCGCGAAAACGCCAAGGGCCGAAAGCTCCTGATCGTCACCACCGATCTCGACACCCAGCGCACGGTGATCTGGGACATGGGACGGATCGCCGCGGTCGGAACGCCCGAGGCGCTGCAGCTGTTTCGCGACGTGATGGCCGCCTCCGCCAGCATCCCGCTGGTGTTTCCGCCGATCATGATCGACGCCGAGGGCCAGGGCCGGCGCTTCCAGGAGATGCATGTCGACGGCGGCGTGACCGCGCCGGTGCTGACGCTGCCAGACGCGCTGCTGTTCCGCGAGCGTAGCTGGCCCGCCAACGGCCGCATGAACATCTACATCCTCGTCAACAAGAAGCTCGAGGGCAACTTCGAGCTGGTGTCGAACTCGACGATCGACGTCGCCTCGCGCAGCATTTCGGCGATCACGCAGGCGCAGACGCGCTCCGTCATCCTCTCGACCTATGATTTCGCCCGGCGCAACCGGCTGGGTTTCCATCTGTCCTACATCGAGCGCGACTATCCGGCGCCGGAAACGCAGGGCTTCGACACCGCCTATATGCGCGCGCTTTACCAGTACGGATACGACAAGGCCGCCGCCGGGCAGGCCTGGACCGCGACGCCCCCGTAAGCGGCCTGCTACCGGTACCGCCGAATGGACGAATCCGCACTGCGCGGGTTATAGACCGGACAGACCCGTCCGACGCACAACGAGATGAATGGGCAAATGGGATTGACGGCAACCAAGGCCAAAGCGGCCAAGCGCAGCGTGATCAAGTCACGCGGCGGCCGGCCGACGCGGGATGCCGCGATCGAGCGCGACCAGCGGCTGATCGAGGTCGCCACCCGCCTGTTCCTCGAGCGCGGCTTCGATGCGACGTCGATCGACGCGGTGGCCGAGGCCGCCCGCGTCAGCAAGCCCACCGTCTACGGTCAGTATGGCGACAAGCGCGGCCTGTTCGCCGCGGTGCTCCGCCGCGAGATCGCCCGCTGGCTTGCCCCGCTCGCCGCCGCGGCGGCCGAAGCGCAGACCGGCAGCAACTGCGACGGTTCGGTCGAGGAACGGCTGACCGAGCTCGGCCGCCAGCTACTGGTGCTGAATTGCAGCGCCGACTCCATCGCCTTCAGCCGGATCCTGACCGCGCAGGCGATCAATTTCCCCGAGGTCGCCAAGCTTGCCGTCGACGAGGGCTGGTCGAAGGCGGTTTCCACCACGGCGGATTTCTTCGACCATCTGGTCGACATGGGTGTCCTCGATCTCGAGGACACCACGATCGCGGCCGAGACATTCCTCAACATGGTGGTCGGCCACACCCACCGGATGGCGACATTCGGAATTCCGATCGACATGAAGACCGCCGAGACCCGGATGGAAGTCTCGATCCGGCTGTTTCTCGCCGGCGCCGTCGGGCCGCAGGACCGGCTTCGCGATACGGCCAAGGAAGCGACGAAGGCGCGCCGCCGCCCGGCCCGCTGACAGTTTTAGGATCGTTGCATCGCCTCACACGTTGTCGTGATGAGCCTTGAAGAAAACAGAACGAAACCGTATTGTTTAGTTGCAATGAGACGCGGAACCCAAGTTCAGCCCCCCAACGGTTTCGTGTCGCCTTGTAACTTCGATCGTCACGACGGTGCTGCCGCCATCGCTCCGTCTGAACGTTCGGCGGCCGACCTCTGACTAACAAGGGTCGGCCGCACTTTCTCTGCCCGGGTGGCGGTTCGACGCGACGGATGCGACCATGACGACGGGACGATTACACGCACTGCGGCATTGGGCATTCGGCACGCGGCTGCTGGCAACCGCGCTCATTGCCCTGCCCTTCGCGACGCCGGCCTACGCGATCACGAGCTCAACGGCCGCGGCGCTCACCCCGCAGGACAACGACACCGCGCTCGACGTGCACGCGGTTCGCCGCGAGCTCGACAGCTTCCAGGCGGCCCAGATCTCGCTGCGCAAGGCGATGGCGATTGCGGAGGCGCTGCACTCCGGCTCGATCACCGCCGACATCAGCTTCGACGGCGCGTCGGAGCCCGCGGTCTACCGGGTCAAGACCATGCAGCAGGACCGCATCTGGCGCCACGCCATTGACGCGGCGACCGGCGAAGTGGTGGGTGGCGAGGCCGCCGCGCCGCTGAAGTCGCTCGGCACCGAAGACCGTGACAACCTCGCCGTGCTCAGGGCGCTCCGGCATCGCCTCGCCGACGCCGTGCGGGTGGCCGAGCGCACGACCTCGGGAAAGGCGATCAGCGGTGGCCTGATGCGCGAACGCGGCAAGCTCAATTTCGTCATCGTCGTGCTCGCCGGCAGCGATCTGAAAGAGGTGATCCTCGAACCGCCCGGCGCGCGCAGGCGCTGAGGCCGGCGCGGGACTCGCCAAGCTTTCCCTTGCCAAGTTTTCCCTCGCCAAGTTTTCGCCCAAAAGCCGTTGACGGACGCCGATCTGTCCCGCATAAGTCCGAACCATGATCAACGCGACCAAATGCGCCAGCAAAACCACCAAGCCCTCCGGGGCCTCGGGAGGCGTGCGCGCGTAGTCGGTCGAACCGCATCATCTCTACCCGAAGCCCCGCCTGATGAAGGTCCGGGGCTTTTTTATTGCCTGCAGCCCAACAGCATGATCCGGAAAAGTGGGAACCGGTTTTCCGATCAGATCATGCTCAACCGAGACTGAAATGGAGGACAAAGTGAGTAACGATCCCGTCGTCGCGATTGTCGGCGTCACCGGCGCCGTCGGCGCCGAATTCATCGCCACCATGGACAAGCGCGGCTTCCGCGTCGGCAAGCTGAAGGCGCTGGCGAGCGCCCGCTCGGCCGGCAAGACCGTCAGCTTCCGCGGCAAGCCGGTCGTGATCGAGGAACTGACCGAGCGCGCCTTCGAGGGCGTCGACATCGCGCTGTTCTCGGCCGGCAGCGGCATCTCCAGGAAGTTCGCGCCACTTGCCGTGAAGTCCGGCGCCGTCGTGGTCGACAACTCCTCGGCGTTCCGGATGGATCCGAACGTGCCGCTGGTGATCCCCGAGATCAACGCCAACCGCATCCGCGACCACAAGGGCATCATCGCCAACCCGAACTGCGCCGCCATCACCGCGCTGGTGCCGCTGTGGCCGATCCACCAGAAGAACCGCATCAAGCGCGTGATCATCTCGACCTACCAGGCCGCGAGCGGCGCCGGCGCAGCCGCGATGGAGGAGCTCGTCGAATCGACCCGCGCCAATCTCAACGGACAGGTCTATACCCCGAAGGTGATGCCGCACCCCTACGCCTTCAACCTGTTCAGCCACAACACCGCTATTGATCCGCAGACCGGCTACAACGACGAGGAGACCAAGGTCATCAAGGAGACCCACAAGATCTTCGAGGACGAGAAGATCGCGGTCGGCGTCACCTGCGTGCGGGTGCCGGTGCTGCGCGCGCATTGCGAGGCGATCACCTTCGAATGCGAGAAGCCGATCACCGAGGACCAGGTGCGCGCGATCATGGCGCGGGCGCCGGGCGTCAAGGTCGTCGACGATCGCACCAAGAACTACTTCCCGATGCCGATCGACGCCTCCGGCCAGGACGACGTGCTGGTCGGCCGCATCCGCAAGGATCTCAGCGATCCCAGCGGCCACTCGATCTCGATGTTCGTCGCGGCCGATCAGCTGCTCAAGGGCGCCGCCCTCAACGCGGTGCAGATCGCCGAGCTGCTGCCCGAACGCGCGATGGCGTGAATGCAAGAACCGTCATCCCCGCGCAATGGCGCAGCCATTGTCGCTGGAGGAGCCCGCGCGGCGGGCGTCTCGAAGGATGCATCGGCCCCAGTCGGGCCGTCGCCCTTCGAGGGCCGCTGAAGAAGCGGCCGCCTCAGCGACAAAGGCGAAGCCTTTGCGCGGGGGTGACGGTGAAGCAGCCGTGCTTGCGGAGCTAGCCTCGCGCGCGAAACAGCAGGCACGCGTCACCGTAGGAGTAGAACCGGTAGCCATCCCTGATCGCGTGGGCGTAGGCGCGTTGCATCGTCTCGAGGCGGGAGAACGCCGAGACCAGCATGAACAGCGTCGAGCGCGGCAGATGGAAGTTGGTCAGCAAAATATCGACCGCGCGGAAGCGGTAGCCCGGCGTGATGAAGATCGAGGTTTCCGCCGCAAACGGCTCGATGGTGCCGTCGGCATTGGCGGCGCTTTCCAGCAGCCGCAGCGACGTGGTGCCGATCGCGACGATCCGGCCGCCTTTTGCGCGCGCGGCGTTCAAGGCCGACGCGGTCTCGGCAGTGATGCAGCCCCATTCGGCATGCATCTTGTGCTCCGAGGTCTCCTCGGTCTTCACCGGCAGGAACGTTCCTGCCCCGACATGCAGCGTCAGGCGGTGCAGCTCGACGCCGCGGCTCTTCAGCGCGGCCTCCAGCGCCGGCGTGAAATGCAGCCCCGCCGTGGGCGCTGCGACCGCGCCCTCATTGGCGGCGAACATGGTCTGGTAGTCGCTGACGTCCTGGTCGTCAGGCGTGCGCTTGGAAGCGATGTAGGGCGGCAGCGGCGTGGCGCCGACATCAGCGATCGCCTGGTCGAGCACCGGACCATGGAACGAGAATGACAGCGTCACCTCGCCCTCCTGCCCCTTGGCTTCGACCTCTGCATCGAGATTGCCGAGCAGGCAGACCCTGCCCTCATTGCCGAAGCGGATGGTATCGCCGGGGCTGAGCTTCTTCGCCGGCTTCACCAGCGCCTGCCAGCGCGAGCCGTCGAGCCGCTTGATCAAGGTCGCCTCGATCTTCGGTTCGGTGTCGCGCCCGATCCGGCGGCCCTTGAGTTGCGCCGCGATCACCTTGGTGTCGTTGACGACGACCTGATCGCCCGGCTCCAGCCACCGCGGCAGGTCGGCGATCGCGGCGTCGCGCAGCACGCCGTCCGGATGCACCACCAGCATCCGCGCGGCATCGCGCGGGCTCGCGGGGCGAAGCGCGATGCTTTCCGGGGGGAGTTCGAAGTCGAAGAGATCGGTGCGCATGGCGGTGACTAATACCTCAGCGCCGTCATTCCGGGGCACGCGAAGCGTGAACCCGGAATCTCGAGATTCCACAATGCGCAATTGCGCATTGGGGTTCGATGCTGCGCATCGCCGCGGAATGACGGAGTGTTTGACTTACGCCGCGTCGACGGCCATCCGCGCCTTGACGATCTTGTCCGGATCCTTCACCGGCTCGCCGCGCTTGATCTTGTCGACGTTCTCCATGCCCTCGGTGACCTTGCCCCAGACGGTGTACTGGCCGTTGAGGAACGAGGCGTCGTCGAAGCAGATGAAGAACTGGCTGTCGCCGGAATCCGGATTGGCGGCGCGGGCCATCGAGGCGGTGCCGCGGACATGCGGCTCCTTGTTGAATTCGGCCTTCAGCTTCTTGCCGGAGCCGCCCATGCCGGTGCCCTGCGGACAGCCGGTCTGCGCCATGAAGCCGTCGATCACGCGATGGAACACGATGCCGTCGTAAAAGCCCTCGCGCACCAGTTCCTTGATCCGCGCGACGTGGCCGGGCGCGAGATCCGGGCGCATCTCGATCGTGACCGGGCCCTGGGTGGTTTCGAGGATCAGAGTATTTTCGGTAGCAGCCATGCTCGCTTCTCCTGGCTTCGGGGTGGATACTTCTTATTCCTGAACGGGATTGCGAATGGACGGCCGGCGACCGCGCCGCCCAGGCTCTCGGTAAATGGCAACGGCGTACAGCGTTGCAACGTCTCCATCACCGCGACCCGGTATGCAATCCGGTCGTTGTCGGTCGCCTCCTGCGATTCATAGCTGATCCTGGGATGTCCGAGGATCGCGCCCTCGCGGTTGAAGCTGACAATGACGGTGATGTCGATCGGGCCGGCCTTGTCGGCCGGCGGCGGCCGCCAGCAGCGGTGGATGGCCAGAACAACGTCCTTGATCGTATTGAGTTGCTCCGGCTCGGCCGCCGCAGGTCCACCTAGCGCGAGCCACACCAGCAGCGGCGCGGCGAACCAGGCACGTGGTTTGCTGCGCGCCGCCATCGCGGATCACTTGATGTCGGATGCGACCTGCACCTTCACCATCTTGTCGGGATCGGTGACGGCTCCGCCAGGCGAGCCCGCAGATGCCTTCTTCAGCTTGTCGACCACGTCCATGCCCTGCACCACCTCGCCGATCACGGTGTACTGGCCATTCAGGCTCGATCCGTCGGCGAACATGATGAAGAACTGCGAATTGGCGCTGTCGACGCTGTCGCCGCGCCGGGCCATGCCGACGATGCCGCGCTTGAACGGGACCTGGGAGAATTCCTGCTTCAGGTTCGGATATTTCGAGCCGCCGGTGCCGTTGAAGTTCTGGCCGTCGCCGGTCTGCGCCATGAAGCCGTCCATCACGCGATGGAACGGCACGTTGTTGTAGAAGCCCTCGCGCGCCAGCTGCTTGATGCGCTCGGCATGCTTGGGCGCGATGTCGGTGCGCAGCTTGATGACGATGCGGCCCTTGGTGGTGTCGATCACGATCGCATCGGCCTTGTCGAGATTGGCCGGCAGCGGCTGCGCGACCGCGGGCACGACGCAGAGCAGCGCGGCAACGAATGCGAGAATGCGGATCATGGCAACTCCGGAGCTTTAACGTTCGGGGTGTGGCAGGCCGCCGGGGTCAGCCGGCGAACTTGGCCTTCAGGCTAGCGGCGACCGATGACGGCACGAATGAAGAGAAGTCGCCGCCCATCTGGGCGATTTGGCGCACCAGTGTGGCGGTGATCGGGCGGACCGCAACCGACGCCGGAACGAACACGGTATGCACCTCGGGCGCCATGGCCTCGTTCATGCCGGCCAGCTGCATCTCGTAATCGAGATCGGTGCCGTCGCGCAGGCCGCGAATCATCAGCGTGGCCTTGGACGCACGCGCCGCCGCGACCGTGAGATTGTCATAGGTCGCGCTCTCGAAGGCGCAGCCCGCCTGCTGGGCGATGGGGCCGAACACCTCATGGACCATGGCCAGCCGCTCCTCGGTGGAAAACAGCGGCTTCTTGCCGGGATGGACGCCAATGGCGACGATCAGGCGGTCGCAGAGGAAGACGGCCTGTTTCACCACGTCCAGATGGCCGTTGGTGACAGGATCGAAGGAGCCGGGATAGATCGCGATACGGGACATGGTCCCTCCTAACCCGCCCGGCTCTCCCCGGCAAGCCGCCGGGTTCCGCCCGTCGCGCGAAATAAATCTCCCCTCGTCCAGTGAACGAGTCCTGGGATGCCAGCGTCTACGGGGGTGAATGTTTCGTCGGCCGTTGGCAGACGAAACAAAACCGGCCGCAACGAAACCATTTCCCGCGGTGGCGAAGACACCAGGAAACTTGCGGCCGGTAGACATTGGACAACGAAACGACGGGCCCGGGCGGCCCGATCAACTGGGGACCGTCATGATCAAGGCACTTTCCGCCATCGCTGTTGCCGCGTTCATTGCCGCCGCGCTCACCGTGCTGCCAGGCTTTGCGCCGCAGGTCGAAGCCTCCACCCCGCAGCCGCTGGCCAAGAGCGACCGTCTGGACGTCCACCCGGTCGGCAAGGACTGCTCGCAGCAGGCCTGGCCGAATTTCGAGGCGTCGTGCCTGCGCACCGCCGGCAACAAGACGGTGGTTCGCGAAGCCCGCCTGGTTACCGCCGACCGTACCCCGTAGCGCGCATTCAAGCGAAGTCGATCGTCAGCCCGGCGTAAGGCCAGGCCGTCACACAAAACCCAATGGTAATTTGCGACGTCCCGTCGCAGACTATCGTCTAAGGCGCCCGGCCGGATGATCCGTCGGGCGCAGCCATCGGGGGATTGCCGTGACGAGTACGCCCGCCATCGTTTCTTCTGGCCACCCTCCGTCCAGTCCGATCCCGGTTGCCGTCACGCTCGGTGCCCTCGGGGTCGTCTATGGTGACATCGGCACCAGCCCCCTCTACGCCCTGAAGGAAGCCGCCAAGGCCGCCACCCATGGCGGCCCGCTCACCGAGAGCGCGGTGCTCGGCGTGGTCTCGCTGATCCTGTGGGCGCTGATCCTCATCATCTCGATCAAATACGCGATGCTGATCCTGCGCGCGGACAACCGCGGCGAAGGCGGCATCGTCGCGCTCTTGGCGCTGCTCTCGGCGCGCAACGCGGCGCCCGGCACCTGGCGCGCCCATCTTCTGGTGGTCGGCCTGATCGGCGCCGCCTTGCTCTATGGTGACGGCGCCATCACGCCGGCCATCTCGGTGCTGTCGGCGATCGAGGGCCTCAAGGTCGACGCGCCCTCGCTGACCCCTGCGGTGGTGCCGATCACCGTCGTCATCCTGATCGGCCTGTTCATGATGCAGAAGCAGGGCACCGGCTTCATCGGGAGGATCTTCGGCCCGGTGATGCTGTTCTGGTTCGCGGTGCTGGCAGCGCTCGGCATTCACGGCATCGTCAAGGCGCCCGGTGTGCTGGTTGCGCTGAGCCCGCTCTATGCATTCGATTTCCTGATCCATCAAGATTTTCACGTCAGCTTCGCCATCCTCGGCGCCGCCTTCCTCGCGGTGACCGGCGGTGAGGCGATGTACGCCGACATGGGACATTTCGGCCGCTTTCCGATCCGGCTCGCCTGGTTCGCCGTCTGCCTGCCCGCCCTGGTGCTGAACTATTTCGGCCAGGCCGCGCTGTTGATCACCGACCCGACCGCGATCGACAACCCGTTCTTCCAGCTCTCGCCGGACTGGTCGCATTATCCGCTGGTGCTGCTCGCGACCATTGCCACGGTGATCGCCTCACAGGCCATCATTTCGGGTGTGTTCTCGCTGACCCAGCAATCGATCCAGCTCGGCTTCCTGCCGCGCATGCATATCGAGCACACCACGAGCGATGCGATCGGGCAGATCTACGTGCCGCTGGTGAACTGGCTGCTCGCCGCCGGGACACTCGGCGCGGTGCTGGCCTTCGGCACCTCCGACGCACTCGCCGGCGCCTACGGCATCGCAGTGTCGCTGTTGATGGCGATCACCACGCTGCTTGCAGCGCTGGTCGCGATCCAGTGGGGCTATTCGCCGATCATCGTGATCGCGGTGAACGGGTTCTTCTTCGTGATCGACGCGATCTTCTTTGCGGCGAACTCGACCAAGCTGTTCGAAGGCGGCTGGTTCCCGCTGCTGCTCGCCGCTGCGGTGGCCTTCCTGATGCTGACCTGGCGCGGCGGCGTGAAACTGGTCGAGACGGCGCGCAGCAAGCTGCGTCAGCCGGAAGAAGATCTGATCGAGACCGCGGTCAACAAGTGCCACAGCCGGCTGCCGGGCACCGCCATATTCCTCGCCTCCGCCCCTAACGGCGTGCCGCTCGCCTTGACCCAGTTCGTCAAGCACAACCACGTGATGCACCAGCGCGTGCTGCTGGTCACCGTACAGATCGAGGAATCCCCGCGCATCTCGGATGAGGATCGCGTTGTGGTTCACGACGTCACCCCGGGCATCATCCGGGTCATCCTGCGTTACGGCTTCATGCAATATCCGACCGTTTACGAAGGGCTGAAGCTCGCCTGCCGCCAAGGCAAACTGCCCGGTCTCCGTCTGACCGATGTGACCTACTACATCGGCCGCGAGACCATCATCCCCCGCGAGGACATTCCGGGCATGTGGGTATGGCGGGAATCGCTGTTCGCCTTCCTCCAGCGCAACGCCGAAAGGTCGGCAGCGTTCTTCGGCGTGCCGACCGGACAGGTCGTGGAGTTCGGGACGGAGATCGAGATTTGATCTCGCCGCCTGCGTACCTGCGTAGCCCGGATAGAGCGAAGCGCAATCCGGGACAATCGAAACCGCACCGCAAGCTCCCGGATTTCGCTTCGCTCCATCCGGGCTACGGCATTTGCAAATGTCCGACGATCCGCCTCTTCAGCTGAAGCCGCGCCTGGCGATTTCGATCGACCAGGCGCAGGCGATCGTCGATCGGGTTGCGCCGAGCTCGCGCGTGGCGGCTATCACCGAGCTGCGCGGCGGCGAGATCAGCACGATCCTCGAGATCACGCGGGCGGACGCGCCAAGCTGCATCCTCAAGGTCTACCCCGCCCAGCTGCAATGGAAGATGGCGAAGGAGGTCCATGTCCTTGGACTTCTGCGCGACGCCGGCATTGCCATTCCGCGCATCCTCATAGCCGACGACAGCCGCGCGCTGATCGACTTCAATTTTGTGCTGATGAGCAAGCTCGACGGCGTCGTGCTCGGCAACCGAGAGGCGGCGCTGACGGATCAGGAGCTGTTTTCGATCTACGCCGCCATGGGCGCGGCGCTCCGCCATATCAACGGCATCACGCTCGACAGCTTCGGCTATATCGGCCCGCACGGCGTCTGGACGTCGCACCCGACCAACCGCGCCTACATGTCCGCGCAGTTCGAGCGGAAGCTGACCGAGTTTTGCACGCGCGGCGGGGACGAAGCGCTGGCCGCGCGGCTGCGGGCCGGCATCCTGGCGCGCAGCGTCCTGCTCGACGCAGCCGACACGCCCCGCCTCTGCCACTATGACTTCCACGCGGGCAACGTGCTGGTGACACCGGCGGGGCAGCCGCGTCTCACCGGCATCGTCGATTTCGAGAATGCCACCGCCGGCGATCCGCTGATGGACGTCGCCAAGGCGCTCTATTACTTCACGCCGAAGGACGCGCCGAAGCGCGACGGATTGCTCGCGGGCCACGGCACAAGCGAGCGGCCGGACTGGGAGGCCACGATCGCGCTCTACCGGCTCGCCTGCACGCTGGAGCTCTGGTGCTGGTTCGCGCAGATCGGCAACGCGGATGCGCTTCCGAAGATCACCACGGAGCTGGAACGCGCCGCGAATACCCTGGCGTAGCCCGGACGGAGCGAAGCGCAATCCGGGACGACGGACGCCGCGTCAACAGCCCCGGATTTCGCTTCGCTTCATCCGGGCTACAGGAAATTCAACGGCCCGGCGGCGCTAGCCGCCGTTGCCGTTCTCGCCGTTTTCCTCTTCCGGAATGTGCTCGACCGAGACCACGTGCTCGTCCTCGGCGGTGTCGAACACGATCACGCCCTGGGTCGAGCGGCCGGCGACGCGGATGTCGGCGACCGGGCAGCGGATCAGCTGGCCCTTGTCGGTGACCAGCATGATCTGGTCGGCGTCCTCGACCGGGAACGACGCCACCAGGTTGCCGTTGCGGTTGTTGACGCTCATCGCGACGATGCCTTTGCCGCCGCGGCCGGTGGTGCGGTACTCGTAGGACGAGGTCCGCTTGCCATAGCCGTTGACCGAGACGGTCAGCACCACCTGTTCGGCCGCCGACAGTTCGGCATAGCGCTCCTGCGACAGCTGGATCGCATTCGCGGTCTCCTCGCCCTCGGCCTCGACCGGCTCCTCGGCCGCGGCCTCGCCGGCTACGGCGCGGCGCATCTTCAGGTAGGCCGAGCGCTCGTCCGAGGTGGTCTCGACATGGCGCAGGATCGCCAGCGAGATCAGCTTGTCGGCCTCGGCCAGCGCGATGCCGCGCACGCCCATCGAGGTGCGGCCGGTGAAGACGCGCACATCGGTGACGGGGAAACGGATGCACTGGCCGCCTGCGGCGGTCAGCAGCACGTCGTCATGCTCGGTGCAGATCTGGACGTCGACGATCGCCTCGCCTTCCCCAAGCTTCATGGCAATGATGCCGGAACGGCGCACGTCGACGAAGTCGGACAGCTTGTTGCGGCGAACGGTGCCGCCGGTCGTTGCGAACATCACGTCGAGATTGGCCCAGGAGGATTCATCCTCCGGCAGCGGCATGATCGTGGTGATACGCTCTCCCTGCTCCAGCGGCAGGATATTGATCAGCGCCTTGCCGCGCGCGTTCGGCGCCGCCATCGGCAGCCGCCAGACCTTCTCCTTGTAGACCTGGCCGCGCGACGAGAAGAACAGCACCGGCGTGTGCGTGGAGGCCACGAACAGGCGCGAGACGAAATCCTCGTCGCGGGTCTGCATGCCGGCGCGGCCCTTGCCGCCGCGGCGCTGCGCCCGGTAGGTCGACAGCGGCACGCGCTTGACGTAGCCCGCATGCGACACGGTGACGACCATGTCCTCGCGCTGGATCAGGTCCTCGTCCTCGACCTCGCCTTCCTGCTCGATGATCACGGTCTTGCGCGCCGTCGCGAACTGCTGCTTCACCTCCGCCAGCTCGGTCTTGACGATGCCCTGCACGCGGGCACGCGAGCGCAGGATGTCGAGATAGTCGGCGATCTCGGCCGCCAGCTTGTCGAGCTCTTCGGAAATCTCGTCGCGCCCCAGCGCGGTCAGGCGCTGCAACCGGAGATCGAGGATGGCCCTGGCCTGCTCCATCGACAGCCGCAGCGTGCCATCCTCGTTGATGCGATGCCGGGGATCGTCGATCAGCGTGATCATCGCCTCGACGTCGCGCGCCGGCCAGTCGCGCGACATTAGGGCCTCGCGCGCGGTGTTCGGATCGGGCGAGGTTCGGATGACACGGATGATCTCATCGATGTTGGCGACCGCGATCGCGAGGCCGACCAGGATGTGGGCGCGATCGCGCGCCTTGCCGAGCAGGAACTTGGTCCGCCGGGTCACCACCTGCTCGCGGAACGCGACGAAGATGGTGAGCAGGTCCTTCAGATTCATGGTCTGCGGACGGCCGGAATCCAGCGCCAGCATGTTGGCCGGGAAATTGGTCTGCAGCGGCGTGAACCGGTAGAGCTGATTGAGCACCACGTCGGGCACCGCTTCGCGCTTCAGCTCGATGACGACGCGATAGCCGTCACGGTCGGACTCGTCGCGCAGGTCGCCGATGCCTTCGATCTTCTTCTCTTTCACGAGATCGGCGATGCGCTCGACCATCGTCGCTTTGTTCACCTGATAGGGAATCTCGGTGATGATGATCGCTTCACGGTCCTTGCGGATGGTGTCGATCGTCACCTTGCCGCGCATCACGATCGAGCCGCGGCCGAGGTGGTAGGCGCTGCGGATGCCCTGACGGCCGAGGATCACGCCGCCGGTCGGGAAGTCCGGTCCGGGAATGATGTCGATCAGCTCGTCGATCGTGAGCGCCGGATTATCGATCAGCGCCACGCAGGCGTCGACGACCTCGCCGAGATTGTGCGGCGGAATGTTGGTCGCCATGCCGACGGCGATGCCGCCGGCGCCATTGACCAGAAGGTTCGGGAACCGGGCCGGCAGAACCGACGGCTCTTTCTCGGAGTTGTCGTAGTTCGGCTGGAAATCGACGGTCTCCATGTCGATGTCGGCCAGCACGGCCAGCGCCGCCTTGGTCAGCCGCGCTTCGGTATATCGATAGGCCGCCGGCGGATCGCCGTCGACCGAACCGAAATTGCCCTGACCGTCGATCAGCGGCACGCGCAGCGAGAAATCCTGCGCCATGCGGACCATCGCGTCGTAAATCGACTGGTCGCCATGCGGGTGATATTTACCGATCACGTCGCCGACGACGCGGGCGGATTTCACGTATTTCTTGTCCGGCGTATGTCCCTGCTCATGCATCGAATAGAGGATGCGCCGGTGCACCGGCTTGAGCCCGTCGCGCGCATCGGGCAGCGCACGCGACACGATCACGCTCATCGCGTAATCGAGGTAGGACTTCTTCATCTCGTCGAGAATGGAAACGGGACGAATATCTGAGGGTCCCGGCGGCTCGCCGGGCTTGTGGTCGTCGTTATCGGACAAAGGGGAAATCCGGTCAGTTCTACTGGGGAATCATATAGACCATCGAAGGCCTGATAACCACCCTTGCGCGGCTCCGGCAAGCCGTTTTTCCCTTCGTTTTTTCATGCACTTACGGGTGGAGCGCCGAGGTTCCGGCTGCTTGGTCGGGAAGCGCGTAGCGAATGGCGAATAGCGAATGGAAAAATCCCTGTTCGCCACTCGCCATTCGCTACTCGCCTCTCCCGTCAATGACCGAAAACCACCGCATGCATGATCCGCCCGGGCATGAAGGTGAACAGTCCTGCGATGAGCAGTGCGCCGAAGAAGATGCCGATCATCGTGAACCTGTGGCGGCGGACATCGTGGCTCCGCGCCGCCGTCACGCCGAGCACCAGCATGGCGAGCGAGAAGATCGACAGCAGGTGGATCGGGCTCCAGGGACCGACCAGCTGGATCTGATGGATCCAGAACGAGCTTCCGGCGACCACCAGCATCAGGATCACCCAGATCCAACCCAGGGTCCGGTGCGGCAGCGTGCCCTTGGGGGCGGCGAGCTGGATGGAGCCGAGCACGAAGGCGGCCATCGCGGCAAAGGCATGAAGCGGGATCGCAGGCGCGGCGTCGAGCAATGGCGCGAGGCTCATGATGGCGGCCCTCGAGTGAAGCTCGCGGCCAGACATCAAATGCCGCAGGTCAATGTAAATATCATTTACATCAGCCTGTGTCAAAGTTCAGGGAACCCGCATCACCGCACGTGTACCACCGCCGTTCTAGCAGATGGTTACGGGGTTATCCTCATAATCCACACGAGGAGATTGCCGCCCCGGATCGCAACGACCGTTCCGGGAAATGATCTTCACGGAACGGCGCCTGACGGAATGGATAAAGGCGCGACGTCCCCTCAGAACGGGATGTCGTCGTCCATGTCGCTGTTGCGGCTGCCGCCGCCCGCGGCGACGGCGCGGCGCGGCGCCGAGCTGACCGGTCCGGACGAGCCGAAATCGCTACCGCCATCATCGGAGAAGCTGCTGCCTCCGCCGCCGCGCCCGTCGAGCATGGTGAGGTTGGAGTTGAAGCCCTGCAGCACGACTTCGGTCGAGTACTTCTCGACGCCGCTCTGGTCGGTCCATTTGCGGGTCTGCAGCTGACCCTCGATGTACACCTTGGCGCCCTTCTTCAGATACTGCTCGGCGACCTTGCAGAGGCCCTCGTTGAAGATCACGACGCGGTGCCACTCGGTCTTTTCCTTGCGCTCGCCGGTGCCCTTGTCGCGCCAGGTTTCCGAGGTGGCGATGGAAAGGTTTGCGATCGGACGGCCGTCCTGCGTCCGCCGGATTTCCGGATCCTTGCCGAGGTTTCCCACCAGGATCACCTTGTTCACGCTTCCTGCCATCGCATCATCTCCACTCAAAAACCGGGCGTCCGGACATCGGTCGCCACTCTCAACCTTCGCCACTTACGTCGCAGGCGTCGTGGATGACCCTATACGCCGGTGCCGGCTCGCCGCCTTTGCCGTCGCGCCGGTTATCCACGATATTCGAGATATAGCATCGCATCCGGAATTGTTCCAGTTTTGTTCGCCACAACCAGCCGTAGAAGTGGCCAGTGCGGACGGAGCGGCAGTCGATCTCGGCACAGGCGGACGCCTAGCAGCGGGATCTAGAAAAACAACAAACAAATCAGTAGCTTGCCTTATCGTTACTTCTTCCGCGAGTGTTGCATTTGGGAGACGGCGTTTCCGGTTGAATCAGCGTATAGCTACCAACCATGGCGCGGGCGCTCGCGTCTGGGATCGTGCTTCGGGACCGTTTGGAAGCCGATCGGGGAGTTGGGGGACTGATAATGAAGAAGTTTTTGCTCGGTACGGTTGCTCTGATTGCGTTTGCTGCACCTGCAGCGGCCGCCGATCTCGCTGCGCGCCCCTACACCAAGGCGCCGCCGCCCGTGGTTGCCCCGATCTATGACTGGACCGGTTTCTACATCGGCGCCAACGGCGGCTGGGGCTCGAGCCACAATTGCTGGGACCAGCTCCCGGCCGGCATCTTCCTCGCCTCGGACGGTTGCCATGATGCAACGGGCGGCGTCGCCGGTGGCCAGATCGGTTATCGCTGGCAGGCCGGCGCCTGGGTGTTCGGCCTTGAAGCGCAGGGCGACTGGGCTGACCTGAAGGGCAGCAACAACAGCGCGATCTTCCCGGGCCTGTTCACCAACCAGTCCAAGATCGACGCGTTCGGGCTGTTCACCGGCCAGATCGGTTACGCCGTCAACAACGTGCTGCTCTACGCCAAGGGCGGCGCGGCGCTGACCGACAACCGCTTCAACACCTACTTCACCCCGACCGGCGTGCTGGTCGGCAGCGCAAGCGACACCCGTTGGGGCGGCACCGTCGGCGCCGGCATCGAAGTTGGCTTCGCGCCGAACTGGACCGCAGGCATCGAATACGACCACCTATTCATGCAGGACAAGACCTACAACCTGATCGCCCCCAACGGCACGCTGAACAGCACCATCCGTGATCGTCAGGACGTCGACCTCGTTACCGTCCGCGTGAACTACAAGTGGGGTGGCCCGGTCGTTGCGCGCTACTGAACGCGCGAAGCCGATTGATCCAGACGAAAGGCCGGCCTCGCGCCGGCCCTTTTTGTTTGTGCGCCGGCTTCATTGCGTGTGCGCGTGCGCCTCACCGCGGCCGTTTTCGGTGCATTGTGGTTTCGCGGATACACAACTTCCGGCATTTCTCTGTAGAAGCACCGGCACGTCACGCGACACTGCTGTGACGCTCTCTTCAAAATCTTTGAAGGGACAACAAGAAAATGGGCAAGAAAAACGGGACTCGGACTTTGAAAATCAGGAATGTTTTGCTGGCATCGGCCGGCTTGTTTGCACTGAGCGCTTTTGCACCGGCGATGGCCGCCGACATGGCGGCACGCGCCCCCTACGTTAAGGCTCCGCCGCCGGCCGCGATCTACAACTGGACCGGCTTCTACGTCGGTGGCTTCGGCGGCTACGCCAGCGAGAACTCCGGCACCCCGAGCATGGAAGGCGGCTTCGGCGGCGGCACCATCGGCTACAACTGGCAGGCCGGCAACATCGTGTACGGCCTCGAGGTCGACGCTGCAGGCGCTGACATCGACGCGTCGGTCTCCGCCCTTGGCGTCACGGCCCGCAGCAAGATCGACTCGCTCGGCACCGTGCGCGGCCGCCTCGGCTTCGCCGTCGACAAGGTGCTGTTCTACGGCACCGGCGGCTACGCCTGGGCCAACAACGAGGTCAGCGTCACCGCACTCGGCGTGACCGCCTCGCAGAGCAACTTCCACTCCGGCTGGACCGTCGGCGCCGGCGTCGAGGCGTTCATCGCCCCGCAGTGGTCGATCAAGGGCGAATACCTGTATCGCAGCCTCGACAGCGAGAACTATTTCGGCGTGCCGTCCGGTACGCTCGAGCTGCACAGCGCCCAGTTCGGCGTCAACTATCACTTCGGCGGCCCGATCGTCGCCAAGTACTGAGCCAGAGCGAATTGCTGACCGCCATTCGCGGTCCGATCGCACCGAAAGGCCGGCCTCGCGCCGGCCTTTTTGCGTAAGAGCGTTTTCGAGCGAAGTGGATTCCGGTTCGCGTCAAGAAAACGCGTCAAAGCAGAAATTCAGAGCCCCCGTTTCGATGCCATCGGAACGGGAAAAGGCTCTAGCGGAACCGGCGCTGCTGACGGCTGCTGCCATCAGGCAAACTATCCGTTGATGGACGCGACTCAGCACTGGAAATTGTCGACCGTTCTTCCTACGTTCCAGTCTTCACACCCCATCGGCGCAAGGTCCCGGCATCACCGGCGATGCGCGCCCAAAAGGCGCCCAAGCATGCGCCCGGAACTGTCGCTATGGATGAAGTGCTCAAGGCGAAGCGCCAACAGAACGCCGGCTCCTCATCGCGTGCCATCACGATCCGTGGCGCGCGCGAACACAATCTGAAGAACATCGACGTCGAGATTCCCCGCGACAAGCTCGTGGTGTTCACCGGCCTGTCCGGCTCCGGCAAGTCGTCGCTCGCGTTCGACACCATCTATGCCGAGGGCCAGCGCCGCTACGTCGAATCGCTGTCGGCCTATGCGCGCCAGTTCCTCGAGATGATGCAGAAGCCGGATGTCGACCAGATCGACGGCCTGTCGCCGGCGATCTCGATCGAGCAGAAGACCACGTCGAAGAACCCGCGCTCCACCGTCGGCACCGTCACCGAGATCTACGACTACATGCGCCTGCTCTGGGCGCGCGTCGGCGTGCCCTATTCGCCGGCCACCGGCCTGCCGATCGAGAGCCAGATCGTCTCGCAGATGGTCGACCGCGTGCTCGCGCTGCCGGAAGGCACCCGCCTCTATCTGCTGGCGCCGGTCGTGCGCGGCCGCAAGGGCGAGTACAAGAAGGAGCTCGCCGAGTATCTCAAGAAGGGCTTTCAGCGCGTCAAGATCGACGGCACCTTCTACGAACTGTCCGAGGCGCCCGCGCTCGACAAGAAATTCCCGCACGACATCGACGTCGTGGTCGACCGCATCGTGGTGCGTCCCGACCTCGCCCAGCGCCTCGCGGAAAGCTTTGAGACCGCGCTGAAGCTCGCCGAGGGCCTCGCCGTGATCGAATACGCCGATGCGCCGGCGGCGGCCGCGCAGGACGACAAGAAAGAGGACAAGAAGAAGACCGCGAAGATCCACGACAAGAGCGGGCCCGAGCGCATCCTGTTCTCGGAGAAATTCGCCTGTCCGGTCTCCGGCTTCACGATCCCCGAGATCGAGCCGCGCCTGTTCTCGTTCAACAACCCCTATGGCGCCTGCCCGGCCTGCGGCGGCCTCGGCGTCGAGCAGCATATCGACGAGGATCTGGTCATCCCCGACAAGGACCTGACCTTGCGCAAGGGCGCGATCGCGCCCTGGGCGAAATCGTCCTCGCCCTATTACATCCAGACCCTGACCGCGCTCGGCAAGCACTACAAGTTCACGCTCGACACCAAGTGGAAGGACCTCACCAAGAAGGTCCAGAACGCGCTGCTGCACGGCTCCGGTGACGACGAGATCAAGTTCTCCTATGAGGACGGCGTCCGCTCCTACGACACCAAGAAGCCGTTCGAGGGCGTCATCACCAACATCAACCGCCGCTACCGCGAGACCGAGAGCGAGTGGGCGCGCGAGGAGCTCGGCAAGTATTTCTCCGACGTGCCCTGCGCCGGCTGCAACGGCCACCGGCTGAAGCCGGAAGCGCTGTGCGTCAAGATCGGCGGCAAGCACATCGGCGAGATCTCCGAGCTCTCGGTCAAGCGCGCCGGCGAATGGTTCGAGACGGTGCCGGAGGCGCTGAACGCACAGCAGAACGAGATCGCGACGCGGATCCTGAAAGAGATCCGCGAGCGCCTGACCTTCCTGCTCGACGTCGGCCTGAACTACCTGACGCTGTCGCGCTCGTCCGGCACGCTGTCCGGCGGCGAGAGCCAGCGCATCCGCCTCGCCTCGCAGATCGGCTCGGGCCTCACCGGCGTGCTCTACGTGCTGGACGAGCCGTCGATCGGCCTGCACCAGCGCGACAATGCCCGCCTGCTCGACACCCTGAAGCGGCTGCGCGACCTCGGCAACACCGTGGTCGTGGTCGAGCATGACGAGGACGCCATCCGCCTCGCCGATTACGTGCTCGATATCGGGCCCGGCGCCGGCATGCATGGCGGCCACATCGTCGCCGAGGGCACGCCCGACCAGATCATGCGCAACCCGAAATCGCTGACCGGCAAGTATCTCACCGGCGAGCTGTCGGTTGCGATCCCCGACCGGCGGCCGCCGAACCACCGGCGCACCATCAAGGTCGTCAACGCCCGCGGCAACAACCTCAAGAACGTCTCGGCCGAGATCCCGCTCGGCCTGTTCACCTGCGTCACCGGCGTGTCCGGCGGCGGCAAGTCGACGCTGCTGATCGACACGCTGTACCGCGCCATCGCCCGCAAGCTGAACAATGCCAGCGAAGGCGCGGCGCCGCACGACCGCATCGAGGGCCTCGAGCACATCGACAAGATCATCGACATCGACCAGTCGCCGATCGGCCGCACGCCGCGCTCCAACCCCGCGACCTATACCGGCGCCTTCACGCCGATCCGCGAATGGTTCGCCGGTCTGCCCGAAGCGAAAGCGCGCGGCTACGAGCCCGGGCGCTTCTCCTTCAACGTCAAGGGCGGCCGCTGCGAGGCCTGCCAGGGCGACGGCGTCATCAAGATCGAGATGCACTTCCTGCCCGACGTCTACGTCACCTGCGACACCTGCAAGGGCAAGCGCTACAACCGCGAGACGCTGGAGGTGCTGTTCAAGGGCAAGAGCATCGCCGACGTGCTCGACATGACCGTCGAGGAAGCCGCCGAATTCTTCAAGGCGGTGCCGCGCGTGCGCGAAACCTTCCAGACCCTGCACCGCGTCGGCCTCGACTACATCCATGTCGGCCAGCAGGCGACGACGCTTTCGGGCGGCGAAGCCCAGCGCGTCAAGCTCGCCAAGGAGCTGTCAAAGCGCGCCACCGGCCGCACGCTCTACATCTTGGACGAGCCGACCACCGGCCTGCACTTCCACGACGTCGCAAAGCTCTTAGAGGTGCTGCACGAGCTGGTCGCCCAGGGCAATACGGTGGTGGTGATCGAGCACAATCTCGAAGTCATCAAGACCGCCGACTGGGTGATCGACATCGGCCCCGAAGGCGGCGACGGCGGCGGCGAGATCGTCGCCTGGGGCCCCCCGGAGGACATCGTCAAGGCGCCGCGCAGCTACACCGGCAAATTCCTGGCGCCGGTGCTGAAGAAGGCGAACAGCAAGCCGCGGAAGAGCTCAGCGAGCGAGGCGGCGGAGTAAGCGAGTACAGCGGCACGCATTTCGGCATGAAGACGTTTGAGATTTTCTGCAGCTATGCGCACGCCGACAATGATGACGGCTGGATCGAGAAGTTTGTGCAGGAACTTTCTTCTCTGTGCTCGAAGCTCGCTGGAGAACGTGTCACCGTATTCCTCGACCGCGAAGCGATGATCACTGCTCAGATTTGGGAAGAAAAGATCAAAGCCGCTCTAGATGCCAGCGGCGTAATGATAGCGGTCCTATCGCCTTCGTACATACGGTCGAACTGGTGTCTGACCGAATGGCAAATATTTGAAGCGCGCGAAGGCCAGGCGAGAAAAGTCGGCTTACTTTCCGAAGATCAAGGCCTCGTCTTTCCGCTACTCTTGTATCCATTTGATCGCGGGAGGTTCAACGCCGAACAAGAAGCCTTCCTCAGCAAGGTCAAAAAGCGGCAATGGCTGGACGTTTCGTCCCAACTTCCCGGCACGCCGATACGTCCGGAGCAACTCAGACGATTAGCAGAATCGATCCTAGACGTTTTAACCAGCACCGATGATATGCGACGTCAGAAGATCGATGCCCCAAATATCTCGCAGGGCATAATTGTTGACCCAAGATTTGATCTAGTATGGTCAAGCTTGGTCAGCCCATCAGAGCTTACTTATGATGAGGCCATCAGGTACGTAGGTGAACTGAACATCGATGGTATCCAAGGTTGGCGCCTCCCCTCAAAGGACGAGCTTCTGTCGCTAGTATCTGAAACCGAGATCGCGAAGAGTCCCGAACAGCGAACACCACCAGTTCTGCGCGAACCATTTAATTCTCAGCGCTTTGGATATTTGCACTCAGGAACATTAGTACCCACTCGCCGGTCAAATTTCATTATGAACGTTCGCAATGGGCATCTCTTCGACGGCGGAGGGAGCTTGGCCCGTGTGCGAGCAGTTCGCTCTCGCACATCCACTATGCCTAGCGCTATGTACGTCTTGTTTCGGAACGCTATTCTGTTTGAAAGAACAGTTGTTTGTACCTTCCAAGGACGCGAACGTCGCTTTGTACCTCACATAATCGGCAAGAATAAAGTTGGCGAGGAGGTTATTCTTGCGTGGGAACTTCCGTACGAAGGCAATGAGGCGAATCCGCAATGGCGCTGTCTAAGGCTGGCAAATCTAACTGGCGCCCGCACTGAGGAACACCACTCACCTAAAGCCGTTCAGCCTCACTCCGGACAGCTCTGCGTGAGCAACATCGACCTCGATATTGACGTTCACATCAGAAATAAGACGTAAAGTACCTAAGGTTTTTGAACCTTGGCTGGTGCATTCGGCTCGGGAGGATCAGCAAGTGGCCCGGATGAACGAAGCGACATACGGGGGTTGACAGAACAAAGTTGATAGCTCCCGCATGTCGCTTCGCTCATGCGGGCTACAAAAACCGCTCTCTCACCTTCGCACTACACCGCCCAGTAATTCGGGTGCGTATACGACTGCGAGCGGTCGCCCCAGTCGAACTCGTCGCCGTCGAACTCTGATGGTCCTGACCGCAGGTCATCCAGCGTCACCTCGACCTCGAAGGCCTGGCGCACAGGATCAAATCGCAGCGCGGTCCATCTGACGGGATAGTGGTGGTGGGTGCTCAGCACGCCGCCGGTCTTGATGATGGCATAGGCCACCGTTCCGCTCACCTTGTCGAGCATCAACCGCTCGATCGACCCAAGTTTCGTCCCGTCGCGCCCGAAGACGCAGACGTGCTCGACCCGGTCACTGGGCACCAAGGTATGATGCATGGCATCCTCCCTGTGTTTCCTCGCATTTACTCGATAATATATGCCTGCCGCGCTGGTGAGCCAATGGGTCGCAACTCGGCGACAGGCCGTAGGGCGGGTTGGCCCTACTGCGTCATCCCAAGTCAACGAGTTGCACGAACGCCGGTGACAAGCTCCATGCAATGACGACGAAAGGGAGCACCCGACAAATCCTATCGCGCGTCGGCGGGCATCTATTCTATTTCTGAATAATAGAAACATATCACTGATTTGCCCGACGCGTCAAGTCGCTTTTCCGGGTGCCGGCAGCAACCTGCTACTTTGCATGGGGTTGTTTTCGATATTTTGGGACGTGCACCTTTGCTTCATCGCTTCTGCTCGAAAATTGCTATGCAATTTTGTCGCGAGCTTTCGCAATGACGACCAAGAGAGTATCTGACACAGTGAGGCTAACCCACCTACGCACTGCCCCTACTCCGTCCTTCTCAGAAACGCCCCGAAAGCGCGCGGGCCGTCGCCGACCTTGACCTCGCCAATCACCTTCATCTCGGCGGCATCGATCACGCTCAGCGTGTTGCTCTCCCAGTTCGCGACCAGGATGCGCTTGCCGTCGGCGGTCGCCTCGATGCCTTCGGGGTAATCGCCGACCGTGATCCGCTTCACGGGCTGCAACGTCGCGAGGTCGAACACGCTGACCTTGCCGTCATACTGGTCGGTGACGAAACCGCGGCCCTGCGCCAGCGCCACCGCATAGGGGCGCAGGCCGACCGGCACGCGGCCGATCTCGCGGGCGGTCGCGATGTCGATCACCGAGACGTCGTTGGTGCCGACATTGGCGGTGTAGGCGCGCTTGCCATCGGCATCGATCGTGACGCCGAACGGCCGCGTCCCGACCTTCACGATCCCCCTCCGCTCGCGCGAGGCGGTGTCGATGATGGAGACGCTGTCATCGTCGCGATCCGCCGACAGCAGCAGCAGTCCATCCGGCGTCACCGCCAGCCCGGACGGCGATGCACCGACCGCAATACTCGCGGCGACACGGCGCTCTCTGCTGTCGATCACCCGCACCGCGGCGGCATACCAGTCGGCGACATAGACCGTGGCGCCGTCGGGCGCGACCGCAATGCCGAGCGGCCCGCCGCCGACATCGACCCGGCCGACGACCTTTCGCGTCGACGCGTCGACCACCGTGACCGCCTTGGCATCCGGGCTGGTCACATAGGCGAAGCGGCCGTCATTGCTGACGGCAACGCCGGCAGGCTTGCCGCCGATCGCGATGGTCGCGACCGGCTTCGAGGTCGCGAGATCGACCACCGTGAGGTCGTCGCTGAGCTGGTTGGTGACGAACGCCTCCTCGGCGCGCGCGGCGCCGAGGCTGGCAAGCAGCGCGAGGAGCGCAATCGCGCGCACGCTCAGGTCCCGCTCTCGATCTTCTTCTTCAGCGCTTCGAGCCCGGCCTTGTAGAGCCCGCTCACCGCCTTCACCGCGGCCTCGTCGGTCAGCTCCGGCGGCGGATCATTGTTGGGAAAACCGCGGTAGAACGCGCCGGCCCATTCCAGCTTCGACTTGCCGTCCGGCGCCGGCGACACCGTCAGCGTCGAGGAATAATTGGTGACCGGCAGCACCTTCACGTCGACCGCCGTGATCCGGTACGAATAGCTCATCATCTCCGGTTCGTATTTGTAGAGTTCCTCGTCGACGGTGGCGCCGGGCCCCAACGTCAGCCGCCGCGTGGCGCCGATCTCGTTGCCCTTCTCGCCCTCGGTCTTGGTGACGCCGGCGAGCCAGCTCATGTCCTGGAAATTGCCGATCACCGCCCACACCTTCGCCTGCGGCGCGTCGATCTCGATCGATTCCCGCACCTTCTGGCGGGTCGGCCCGTGAGCCCACGCGGCCCCCAACACAGCCAATGCCGCCACCACGACGCAAGCTCGCGCGATCGTTCGCCTCATCCTTGTTCTCTCCCGATGTGTGTCGGCCATCCGCCGCCTGGCGCATGCCGCAGTTTATGGTCCGGGTTCTAGACTAGATCGGGGACCGGCTTCTTGCACCAGAGCGAAGTCGCGGCCGGCGGCTTCCCCGGGAGGCAAGCCCGCCGGGCGGCGGTCTCACTCCTCGATCGCCGCCTCGACGAACCCTTTGGGATCGTCGCAGAACTCGCGCATGACCTTGTAATGATCGGTGTCCCTCAGGTTCACCGGCTCCAGCCCGTATTTCGTCAGCCGCAGCAGCGTCGCATTCGGATAGGCCATCAGCACCGGTGAATGCGTGGCCATGATCACCTGGCAGTGGCCGGTGCCGTTCATCCGGTGCAGCAGCTTGAGGAATTCAATCTGGCGCGACGGCGACAGCGCGGATTCCGGCTCGTCGAAGATGAAGATGCCTTGCCGCTGGCAGCGCTCCTCGAAGAAGCGCAAAAAGCCCTCGCCATGCGAATGCGACAGGAAATCAGCATAGGGGCTGGCGACGGAGTCGAGATATCTGGCGACCGAGAAGAAGCTCTCGGCGCGGAAGAACCAGCCATTGGTGATTTTCGGCAGCCAGCTCGCGCGGAGCGCGGTCGCAAGCGAGCCGCCCATTTCCTCGACCGCATTGCTGTGATCGACCGGCATGTAGCCCTTGCCGCCGCCGGCGTCATCATAGCCGGCCATCACGGCGATCCCCTCGAGCAGCGTCGACTTGCCGGTGCCGTTCTCGCCGACAATGATGGTGATTGCCTTGTCGAAGCTCAGCTCGAAATCGTCGCGCAGCAGCGGCAGCACGAACGGGTAAGCCTCGCGGTCCGGGATCCGCGCAGGCTCGAGCCAGACCCGCCGCAGGTACGGCGCGGGCATGTTGATCGGGCGGTTTCGTCTGGCCATCGGTCCAACCTTTGGGGCTCGCGCCTCGGAAGGTACAATCCCAGATCGATATGGACCCGTCAAGAACGTAACAAGAACAACAAACCCAGGCCAGAAGCGTTGTCGATGCATCATGCTAACTGATGCGCAAGCGCCCGCTGCCGCCACCAGCCTTCAACCGAGACCCGCGCCGCGATGCCCAGCCGCAGCTATGACCTCTTCCGCAAGGCGATCCTCACCGAGCAGCAGGTCGTCTGCATCTATGACGGACGGCCGCGCGAGCTCTGCCCGCACATCATCGGCCACAACAAGAGCGGTAAAGAGGTCGTGCTGGCCTGGCAGTTCGCCGGCGAGAGCTCGGGCAAGCTGCCGCAGTGGCGCTGCCTGCGGCTCGCCAATGTCAGCGACATCAGCCTGCGCAAGGGCCGTTGGCACGAGGGCGGATCGCACCGCACCGAGCAGACCTGCGTCAGCGAGATCGACCTCGACATCAACATCGATGTCCGCAAGCGGCGGTGAGCGGCCCATACATCTGAGTTGCCTGACGGCGCAAGCACCGCTTTCCCTGCGCCCTCCGCTCAAGCGAGGGCGGAGCGAAATGCAAAGCTCGGGCAAACATGTCGCGAGAATGCGGATGTGGCATTACACACTCCCTGTCGTCCCGGCGAAGGCCGGGACCCATAACCACGAATGACTATTGTTGCTCGACGCTGGAGCGACGAGTCCCTCTCACAACAACTGCTGCGGAGTATGGGTCCCGGCCTTCGCCGGGACGACGCGGGGATGGGGTATGCCATGCCCCTACGGCTGCTCCGCCTCCGCCAGCACCTCCAGCGCCAGCTCCATCGTCATCAGCACCGGGTTGTCGCCGCGCACCAGGCGTCCCTCGGCGATGCCGCCGAGATAGTCGACCAGCGCGATGTCGAGTTCGGCATGCAGCCGGCCATCGGCGTCCGGTGCGATCTCGCCTGCGGTCACCGCGAGTTCGGTCGCGAACGGCACGACGCTGTGGCCGTCGGTGAAGACGGCGCCGATGGTCGAGCCGACGCCGCCATGCAGCCGCGCGCGCAGGATGCCGTGCTGGTGGCAGAAGCCTTCCAGCGCGCAGGCAAAATCCTGGTTCGGCCGCAGCCGCAGCGCGTAGGCATGGCTCGTGGTCCTGGCCCCGCGCGGCGCGCTGGCGACAGGACCGAACAGCTTGAAATTGGTCTCGCTGTCCGCTTCGGCCTTGAACGTCGCGCCGTCGATCCCGAACGCGTTGACCTCGAACGGCACGGCGACAATGGTTTCATCCGGCAGCATGTGGCCGCCGTTGAAGCGGCCGTCGGCCTCGGTCCACAAGCCGTGGCAATGAAAGAACGGCGCGCCGTCGCGTTCGCCGAAGGTCAGCGCCGCCAGCTTGAGTCGCGTCACGCCGTCGGGACGGAACGTGTCGCTGTAGAATGCGGCGTTGACGCCGTCCTTCGACAGCGCCGGCATCACATAGGCGAACGGCCCGAGCGCCCCGCTTTTCGCACTGAGCACGCCGCCGGAAAACCCCTGCGCCGCAAAGCCGCGGCGCACGGCTTCGAGCAACGGAATGTCGGCCTCGAGCACGAATGAAAAGGCGCGGCCGCGCGCGCTGACCCATTGGATGCGCTCTGGATGCGGAGCGCCGGGCTGGGCGATGCTGCGCATCGCCTCACGCGCCCGTCGATTTGGCGATCACCTCGAGCAGCCCGCGCGCCTCGAGCTCGTCGCGGATCAGTCGCTTCGGCACCTTGCCGTAGCCGGACTTCGGCAACGCCTTCCAGAAGAAGAAGCGCTTCGGCATCTTGTAGCGCGGCACTTTTGGCGCGAGATAGGCGGCAAGCTCCGCCTCCGCGACCGCCTCGGTGCCCTCGCGCGCGACGCAGACGGCGACGCCGACCTCGCCCCAGAACGGATCGGGCACGCCGAGCACCGCGACCTCGCCGACCGCGGGATGCGTCAAGAGCTTCTCCTCGATCTCGCGCGGATAGATGTTGGAGCCGCCCGAGATGTACATGTCGGAGGCGCGGCCGGTGATGTAGACGAAGCCCTCATCGTCCATGTGGCCGAGGTCGCCGGTGCGGAACCAGCCGTCGCGAAACGCCTTCGCATTGGCGTCGGGATTGTCGTAGTAGCCGGCGAACACGCCGGGACCGATCACGCAGATCTCGCCGGTCTCGTGCGCCTTCAGCTCGCTTCCATCGTCGCCCTGGATCGAGACCTGCATCCCGGTGCGCTCGAAGCCGCAGGTGCCGATCCGCGCATGCGGGCCGTCCTCGGGATCGTGCAGACCGGGCGGCAGCACGGTGATGTTGCCGGTGACCTCGCCGAGACCGAAATACTGCACCAGCACGCCGCCGAGCTTGCTCAGCGCCGCCTTCTGATCCTCTCGATACATCGGCGCACCGGCGTAGATGATGTAGCGCAGCGAGGAATGGTCGTGCTGGTCGGCGGCGGGATGCTCGACCATCATCTTCAGGATGGTCGGCACCGTGAACATGTTGCTGACGCGATGCTTGGCGATCAGCCGGAAGGCTTCGCCGATGTCGAACTTCTCCGACGGCAGCAGGATGGTCGGCACGCCGCGCGCGGTCTGCACCAATTGATGCACACCGGCGCCATGCGACAGCGGCGCCACCACCAGCGAGGCGTCCTGTTCCGTCGTGCCGGGCATCAAGTCGGCGAGATGGTTGGTGATGACGAAGGCCATCTGGCCATGGGTCAAGACAGCTGCCTTGGAACGGCCGGTTGTGCCGGAGGTGAAGAAGAACCAGCAGGGATCGTCGTAGTCGACGGCAACGTTCTCGACCACAGCGCTTGCGTGTTTGGCGATGACGTCACCGACGATCGCCTCGCCGAACGTGCCCTCCTCCCCGATCCGCCAGACGAATTCGAGCGCGGGGTTGGCGGCCGCCTTGGCATGCTCGGGGAAGTCGGCGTGGCAGAGAAACGCCTTGGCGCCGGAGGCCGCCGCGAGATAGGCGACCTCGTCCGGCATCAGGCGAAAATTGGTCGGCACCCAGACCGCGCCGAGCCGGAAGGCCGCGAACATCGACCAGAACATCTCGTCGCAGTTCTTGGAATGCACCAGGATGCGGTCGCCCTTGACGATGCCGCGCGCGGCCAGTGCCGCGGCCAACGCCGAGACGTTCTGGTCGATATGACGCCAGGACCAGGCCTTCTCGTTCCAGATGAAGCCGGGGCGATCGCCATGGCGGCGGGCGTTCTGGGTCAGGATGTAGGCGAGGTTCATCACCCGGCGCGACACCCGCGCGATCCCGCCGCGCGGCGCGGCAGCAGCCGTCCCGCTCATTGCCGCCCCGCCGATACGCACAACAGACAGGGCAAGGTCAGGACGGTCATCGGGTATTTCCTCGGTCAGAACCGGGCGTCTTCAAGCGCCGCAAGGGGTCGGTACCACCCGGTTTATCGCCAAGCCGCCGCCTTCGGCAAGGCCCGCCGGACGCAGCGCGATGATACCGCGCGCCGGCGGCGGCCAGCCCGTTGTTTTCTGCCCAGGCCGCTACTGCGGGTGCTTGGCGAGTTCCTGCTCGCTCAGGTTCCAGTCCTGCCACAGCTGCAACGCGCCTATAAAGGCGACCACCGCGCCGAGCAGGATGTGCCAGAACTGCAGCCAGTGGTCTTCGGCGTAACCAAAGACCAGGGGCGATGCCATCAGCCAGAGGCCGAGCAGGATGCTGGCCACCTCCTCCCAGCGGTGCAGCGCGACATATTCGAGCTGGGCGATGCCGAGCACCAGCATGCCGACCATGAAGCTGTTGAGGACGAGGTGGCTGCGCTCGATATCGACGGCGCCGCTCACCTGCATCGGAAACCAGGGCGAGACCATGATCAGCACGCCGAGCAGCATGCCGAACCAGTCCTCCCAGGGACGGTGTGTGTTGAAGAAACGATTGTCAGACATGACGAACCTCCTCCGACAAGAGGCATACGTCGGCGGCCGGCTCCGCCACTCCGTACCAGACGACCATCCGGCCGCATCAGGGGCGTATGTCTGACATCAAACGTAATCGAACTGCATCCATCCGCAAGGCCCGTCCGCGGGTGTGCGACGCGGCAGCGGCGACCGTGGCCGGCAGGGTGTCACCGCGCCCCGCCGAGCCGCGCCAGTGCCCCCTGGCGCTCTGCAGATCGGGCTGCAGCTCAAGCGCCTTGCGGAAGTCGGCCGCCGCGCCCTTCTTGTCGCCGAGCCGCAGCTTGGCCTGGCCGCGATTATTCCAGGAATAGACATCGTTCGGATCGTATTGCAGCGCCTTGTCGTAATCGGCGAGCCCGCCCTTGTTGTCACCCTGATAGAGACGGATCATGCCGCGGTTGCGCCAGCCGCGCGCATCGGTCGGCGCGATCCTCGCCGCCTCGCCGTAGTCGGCGGCCGCGCGATCGAGCTGTTCGGTATCGCGATAGACATTGCCGCGGTTGATATAGGCGAGCACGTTGGGCTCGAGCCTGATCTCGGTGGTGAAGTCGGCGATCGCATGTGCCGCGTCGCGCTTGCGGTAGTAGAGGAAGCCGCGATTGCCGTAGGCGGTGGCGAGCTGCGGATTGAATTTGATGGCGAGGCTGAGATCGGCCAGCGCACGGTCGAGATCGCCCTTGTTGAGCCAGGCATCGCCGCGGTTGTTGTAGGCCAGCGCGAACGCCGGATCGATGCGGATCGCCTCATCGTAATCGGCGATCGCATGATCGAGATCGCGCTTGAAGGCGTAGACGCGGCCGCGATTGGTGTAGGCGCAGGCATAGGCGGGATCGAGCTTGATGGCCTCGCTGAGGTCGGCGAGCGCAGCGTCGAGCTCGCGCTTCTCGGTCAGCCCATGGCCGCGCTTGCAATAGGCCCCGGCCAGCCGCTTGCCGCTCTCGGTCCTGCCGTCGATCACCGTGGTGCAGGCGGCCACGCGGTCGCCGGGCGCTGTCGTCGGGCCGACGCAGCTCTGCCAGCTCGGATCGTCGCCGGCGGCGGCTTTCGGCGGGTCTGGAAGCGTCAAGGCGGCGCCGAGCAATACGGCGGTCAGGCAGGTCAAAATGCGCATATCGTCAATCCACAAATGCCAATTTGCGGGTTGGTCGCCGCTTTGCACCGGCCGGTTCACACGCTTACATCAGGGCCTGTGAATCAACCGGGATTTTGCGATGGCCGCCGTGCGCGACAACAGGGACCAAAACCGCTTCGAGCTCGACACCGAGGGCGGCCTCGCCTTTGCGAACTACCGGCGGACGCCCGCGGCCGTCATCATCACCCATACCGAGACACCGCGCGCCCTGCGCGGCCGCGGCATCGCATCGCAGTTGGTCAAGGGTGCGCTGGAGCTGATCCGCGCCGACGGCCGCAAGGTGATCGCCGGCTGCGGTTTCATGGTGGATTACCTCGACAAGCATCCGGAATACGCGGACCTTGCCGGCTAGAGCCCTTTCCGTTCCGATGGAATCGGAACGGGGCTCCAGCTGCTTCTTTTGACGCGTTTTCCTTACGCGAACCGGTACCCACTTCGTTCGAAAACGCTATTGCGCCTCACCCGGCGTCAGACGATCTTGATCGACATGTCGGGCAAGCCCTCGAGCTTGCACAGCAGCACGTCGCCCTTGACGACCGGGCCGACGTTCTCCGGCGTACCGGAATAGATGATGTCGCCGGCCTTCAGCTCGAATGCCTCGGACAGCTTTGCGATCTGCTCGGCGACGCTCCAGATCATGTTCTTCAGATCCGAGCTCTGTCGCACCGTGCCGTTGATCGCGAGCGAGATCGCGCCTTGCGTGAAGTGGCCGGTCTTATCGGCCGGATGGATCGGCCCGAGCACCGCGGCATGGTCAAAGCTCTTGCCGATCTCCCAGGGCTTCTTCTCCGCGGCCATGCCGTTCTGCAGATCGCGCCGCGTCATGTCGAGGCCGAGCGCGTAGCCATAGACGTGATCGAGCGCCTTGTCGGCCGGAATATTGGTGCCGCCGGACTTCAGCGCGGCAACCAGCTCGACCTCGTGGTGATAGTTCTTGGTCAGCGACGGATAGGGATGATCGGCGACGGTGCCGATCGCGACATTCTGGATCGCATCCGTCGGCTTCTGGAAGAAGAACGGAGGCTCGCGCGTCGGGTCCGAGCCGCGCTCGATCGCGTGCGCTGCGTAGTTGCGGCCGATGCAGTAGATGCGGCGAACCTGAAACACCTCGCTGGCGCCGACGATCGGGATCGTCACGGCTGGGACCGGAAACATCGCCTTCGGCGCGGCCTCGGCATGGGCCGGCGCGGATTGCGCGGCGGCACCGGCCAGCGCGAGGACGCCGGTCGCAAGCATCGTCCGGCGATCGAGATCAGTCATGGGCGTTCTCCTTGTTGTTGTTGGGCGATCTATAGATGTTCGCCGGTCGATAAAAAAGGCCCGCGCTGGCGCGGGCCCTTGCTATGCGCGGGAGGATGATCCCGTCAGTGCTTGATGTCGGGGGGCAGCTTGCCGCCATTGGCCGCGAGCTTGGTCATCACCTGCTTGTGCAGCCAGATGTTCATGCTGGCGGAATCGCTGGTGTCGCCGGTGTAGCCCAGCTCCTTGGCGAGCTCCTTGCGGGCCGACAGGCTGGAGTCGATGTCGAGCGCCTTCATCAGGTCGACGATCGAGGTCCGCCACTCGAGCTTCTCGCCCTTCGCGGCAACCGCCTTGTCGAGAATCGGGGCGACGTCGACCGACTGCGCCGGCGCCGCGCCGGCGGGCACCGCGGCAGGAGACGACGATGCGCTGCCGGATCCACCGGCGGGAGCTGCACTTGTGGCCGTTCCGCCGGCGGGCGCGGCGCTGCCGCTGCTGCCGAAGATCGCGCCCATGATTTTTCCGAAAATGCTCATCGTTCGCTCCCAAGAGAGTTGAGATGTGAAGGCCAGACGGCCATGGCGCGCCTGACCGAGGTCGCAGTTCAAGTCTATCGCCCCCTCCATAGCTTGCCAATGCGACATTCACTTAAGCGTGAGTGCTTTTGGCACAGTTTGGGAGTAGCCTCATTGCACAGTTCGCGACACGGCCAGTTCCCTGCTCTGTCTTTCGCGTCTGGCTTGATCGTGATCGTTTCGAGAGGCGGTACGTTTGTGCCCGCGTGCCGGGCGCTGAATGCGACCGCCCAGAGGGAGACAACGACCATGGCCACGTCATACCAAGGCAATGTCACATCGATGACGCAGAGCGGACAAGGCACCGCGTCTGCGCCTGTTATCCGCACCATCGGCCTGTCCGACTTGCATCATGCGCTGCGTCTCGGCTGGGAAGACTTCAAGGCGGTGCCAAGTCACGCCATCATCCTCTGCCTGATCTATCCGGTGCTCGGCCTCGTGCTCGCGCGCACCGTGCACGGCTATTCCGTGCTGCCCCTGCTGTTTCCGCTGGCCGCGGGCTTTGCCCTGCTCGGCCCGTTTGCCGCCATCGGCCTCTACGAGATGAGCCGCCGCCGCGAAGATGGCGGGGAAGCATCTGCATGGGATGCCATGGAGGTATTCCGCTCGCCGTCATTCGGCGCGATGCTTGGGGTCGGAACGCTGCTGTTCGCGCTGTTCGTGACCTGGATCGCGACCGCCCAGGCGATCTACACGGCGGTGTTCGGCTATGAGACCGCAGCCAACATTCCCGATTTCGCCGCGCGCGTGCTGACCACTCCGCAAGGCTGGTGGCTCATCGTGGTCGGCTGCAGCGTCGGCTTCCTGTTCGCGCTCGTCGCGCTTTGCATCAGCGTGATCGCCTTCCCCATGATGCTCGACCGCCAGGCAACCGCCGGCGAAGCCATGGTGACGTCGATGCGCGCCGTCGCACAGAACCCGGTGCCGATGGCGGCCTGGGGCCTGATCGTTGCGGTGCTGCTGGTGCTGGGCACGATCCCGTTCTTCCTCGGGCTTGCCGTGGTGATCCCGCTCCTCGGTCACGCCACCTGGCATCTCTATCGCGAGGTCATCGTCAAGGATCCGAATGCGCGGCCGGTAACCCCCGAACCGCGCGAGCGCAAGCCCGCCGCGGACTTCCCGGCCAATCTGTTTCCGTGGCGGCGCAGCGATCGCGGCTAAGCGCCGCTAACCCGGATCCGTAAACGTCAAAGCAACCGCCGGCCGATATGTTCGGCCGGCGGTTTGTCGTCCCGGACTGTCAAGAGGATGTGAAATTGGCGTGGCACTTGCAGCGCGGCCTGAGAAAAAGCGGCTCGGTCACGAGCCTTGTTTTGGCCGCTGTTGCCGCGAACATACCCGCCGCCCTTCGCGACCAATCGATGACAGCGCAGACTCCGGAGTGAATTGCCTATGACCTCTCGCTTTTGCTTTCGTACGCTCGCCATCGGCGCGTGGCTCTTGACCTCGACGGCGTCGGCGCTGGCCGCCCAATGCGGCACGGGCACGTTCGAATCCTGGCTCGACGATTTCAAGAAAGAGGCTGCGACGAAGGGCATTTCGCAGAACGCGATCCAGGCCGGGTTGACCGGCGTCACGCAGGACAAGGCGATCCTTGCCCGCGACCATTCGCAGCAGGTGTTCAGCCAGACGTTCGAGCAGTTCTCGGGCCGCATGGTGCCGCCGCGGCTCAATCGCGGCTCCGACATGATGAAGCGCTACGGCTCCGTGCTGTCGCGGATCGAGGAGGCCTACGGCGTACCGGGCGAGATCCTGGTTGCGATCTGGGGACTGGAGACCGATTTCGGCGTCAACACCGGCAAGTTTCCGACCATACGTTCGCTGGCGACGCTCGCCTATGACTGCCGCCGCTCCGACATGTTCAAGGCCGAGTTGATGGACGCCTTGCGCATCGTCGAGCGCGGCGATCTGCCGCCGCAGGAGATGCGCGGCGCCTGGGCCGGCGAGATCGGCCAGACTCAATTCATGCCGTCGTCCTACATCAAGTTCGCGGTCGACTTTGACGGCAACGGCAAGCGCGACCTCCTGCACAACGTGCCCGACGTGCTGGCGTCGACGGCAAACTATTTGAAGAGCTATGGCTGGAAGAAGGGCAAGGGCTGGGAGCCCGGCAGCGAGAATTTTGCGGTGATCCAGCAGTGGAACAAGAGCGAGGTGTACGCCAAGACGATCGGGTACTTCGCCACCCAACTCGCCAAGGCTCCATAGCGCCTTCACACCAGATTGCGTGGCGCAGCGAGGCCAACCTTCCGCTCTGACTCGATCAACGCTGCTCCAGCTACGGGTGAATCAAAAAGGGCCGATCGCCCCAGGCAATCGGCCCTTATCGCAATGATCAAAGCTTACTTCGCCATGCTGGCTTCGGCAGCCTTGCTGAGGTGCGCGCCGCATGCGCCCCACTTGTTGTTCAGCATCGCGTCCTGGGCGAGCGAGACTTCTTTCTCCGCCGCGAATTTGACCTCATTGTCAGCCATGGCTTCGACTGCAGCTTCGGTCTTGCCGAGATTGGCACCGCTGCAGCCGAGGCCCGCATGATGGCGATGCGCGGCTTGAGCAGGAGCGGCAGCGTAGGCAACGGCAGCCACGGTGGCTGCTGCGATCAATGTCTTAATCATGGGATGATCCATCTGTTGTTCTTGGACAGATCCCAGCGTGATTGCGGAATCTGCGGAACGATTATTCGCTGTTCCCGGCACCGTTCAGAATGAACTTCGCGCGATACAAATGTGATGAGCGCTGCGCGCGTATCGCGCATGCGTTGCATAGTGTTTTGATTACAAGGCAGTAAGGAAGCAGCGCCGCAATAGCTTTGTTCGGCGTGTTCACTTCAATCGAGACTCACTTCCGATAATCAGCAGCACATTCCGCGCGACATGCGACCCCGCGACGGAAATCCGCTGCGGGCACATGATCGAATTACCTCTTACGTCAATGCGACTGATTGACGCGACACCATCTCCTGTCCGAGATCGCAATGGAGTGAATATTAGATCATTTTAACGACAACCGCTTGCATGCGAATCACGCATGGAACACATCGCTGTGATCCCTCCTGTAACGAGGGACCTCGGCTTGAACAAACGGTCCGTAATTACCACGTAAGTAACGCAGCTACGCCTGCCAAGATTTCAATAACTGACTGATTTCAGGAACGTTTTGTTGGAATACTCGGCTTTGATGGAACTTCCATCTACGGGGCAGTTCTCGATGTGCCAAACGGTTAACCGGAACTTACCATCGCTATGCGTTTTGAGATTAGCTGCATCGCAACATCGGAACTACCGCACTGCACTATATCATCTATATTCACTTCAACGATGAGGCTTTGGAAAAGCTGAATCTGAACTACTAGGAGACTACCATGTTGCTCTCGCTCATCCGCATGATCCAGGCTTTCCGGGATTATCAGCGCAATGTCAGCGAACTGTCCCAGCTCAGCGATCGTGAACTCGCCGATATCGGCCTCGACCGCTCGGACATTCCGCGCGTTGCCGCCGGCACCTACAACGGCTAATCGGCCGCAGGCCATCTGCTGAACGGATAACGCCCGCTTCCACAGCGGGCGTTGTCGTTTGTGGTGCGGTTTCAGATGCATATGAGATCAAAACGCGCTAACGCTGCGCGATGACACCGCATCAATCCTCTTCCCAACCCGTGCACATCGTGGGCGCGGGGCTCGCCGGCTCGGAAGCCGCCTGGCAGATCGCCAATGCCGGCGTCCGCGCCGTGCTGCATGAAATGCGCCCGCACCGGATGACCGAGGCGCACCGGACCGACGGCTGCGCCGAACTGGTCTGCTCGAACTCCTTCCGCTCCGACGATGCGGCCAATAACGCGGTCGGGCTGCTGCACGCCGAGATGCGGCGGCTGGGCTCCCTGATCATGCGCTCGGCCGACGCCAATCAGGTGCCCGCCGGCGGCGCGCTGGCGGTCGACCGCGACGGCTTTTCGGCCGCCGTCACCAAGGCGCTCAACGAACATCCGCTGATCGAGATCAGCCGAGAGGAAGTCGCAGGACTGCCGCCGGCCGACTGGAGCAACGTCATCGTCGCGACCGGTCCCCTCACCTCGGCACCGCTTGCCGACGCCATCAGGCAGCTGACCGACGAGAGCGCGCTGGCATTCTTCGACGCGATCGCGCCGATCGTGCACAAGGATTCCATCGACATGTCGGTGGCCTGGTTTCAGTCGCGCTACGACAAGGTCGGCCCCGGCGGCACCGGCGCGGACTACATCAACTGCCCGATGACGAAGGAGCAGTATGACGCCTTCGTCGCGGCGCTGCTCGACGGCGAGAAGGTCGACTTCAAGGACTGGGAAACCAACACGCCCTATTTCGACGGCTGCCTGCCGGTCGAGGTGATGGCCGAGCGCGGTCACGAGACGCTGCGCCACGGGCCGATGAAGCCGGTGGGATTGACCAATCCGCACAACCCGACCGTCAAGCCGTATGCGATCGTCCAGCTGCGGCAGGACAACAAGCTCGGCACGCTCTACAACATCGTCGGCTTCCAGACCAAGCTGAAGCACGGCGCGCAGCAGCGCGTGTTCCGGACCATCCCTGGCCTTGAGAACGCGGAGTTCGCGCGCCTCGGCGGCCTGCATCGCAACACCTTCCTGAACTCGCCAAAGCTGCTCGACGGTCTGCTGCGTCTGCGCGCGCAGCCGCGGCTGCGCTTCGCCGGGCAGATGACGGGCTGCGAGGGTTACGTCGAGTCGGCCAGCGTCGGCCTGATCGCCGGCCTCTGTGCCGCCGCCGACATGCGTGGTACCGCGCTGACGCCGCCGCCGGCGACGACCGCGCTCGGCGCGCTGCTCGGCCACATCACCGGTGGCCACATCGAAACGATCGAGGCCGGTTCGCGCTCGTTCCAGCCGATGAACATCAATTTCGGTCTGTTTCCGCCGCTGGCCAGCGCGCCGACCAAGAAGCCGGACGGCTCGCGGCTGCGCGGCAACGAGAAAACCGTCGCCAAGAAGCAGGCGATCAGCGCGCGCGCGCTCGCCGATCTCGACCACTGGATCGCAGAGCATCTGCGCGTTGCGGCAGCGGCCTGACAGTCATGAGCTTGCCGAAAGACGATGACGCCACCCTGTCGGTGCGGTGGAGCCAGGGCGTGCTGCTCAAGCGCGACGTGTTCTCGACCGTCGAGCGCGGCCGCTTCCGCGCCGATGACGGCGAGGTCGACGGCGTGCTGCGCCGGCTCGATCAGGTGCCGTTCTGGTCGTTCGGCCTGGCGCTGCATCTGTTCTCGCGCGAGCGCCTTGCGCTGACCTTGGCGCGCGACCTCGACGTCGGGCCAAAGCTGTTGTGGGCCGGCCGGCGCGCGCTGGTGCGCGGTTTCATCGACGGCGCGGCGCTGCATCTGGCGAAGCCGCATGGCGACGTCGCCTATTTCCGCTCCGCCAAGGCCGCGTTGCGCAAGCTGCATCGCGCCGGCATCTGCCACAACGATCTCGCCAAGGAGCAGAACTGGCTGGTCGGCCGCGATGGCCGCGCCTACCTCACTGACTTCCAGCTTGCTGCCTGCTTCAAGACCCGGAGCCGGCTGTTCCGCATCGCCGCCTATGAGGATCTGCGGCATCTGTTGAAGCACAAGCGCAGCTACGCGCCGGAGGCGTTGACGCCGAAAGAGCGCAAGGTACTCGCAAAGAAATCCGCGGTCGCCAGCATCTGGCTCCAGACCGGCAAGAAGGTCTATCAGGCGATCACGCGCGGCATCTTCAATTTCACCGACCGCGAAGGCGGCGGCCGGAGGCTGGTCAACGACGCCCCGGTATTGATCGATCTGATCCGCAGGAATCCGCAGGTGCGCGACACCGCGATCGTCGCCTTTGCCGACCGGCGCGTCGGCGTCGGACTCTACGCCTTCGTCGAGGCGGACCAGTCCGCGCTGGAAAAGACGCTGCGCAACGAGCTTACCGCGGCCAAAGGCGTCAAGCCGCCCGAACACATCCAGGTCGTGCACGCGCTGCCGCGCGATGCCGCCGGCAAGCCGCGCACCGAAATCCTGCAGCTCGTCGCCATGAATCAGATCGACCTGATCGAGCCGATGATGCGCAGCGACGCCGATCGCGAGTTCCTCAAGGATATCCTCGAGCAACGCAAGAATCTGCGCGACCGCTTCAATTTTGAAGTCGCCGAGATGGACCGGCCGGCAGGTTAGAGCGCGCTTCTCGGCGCGTGGCCCTCGACAAACGCGGCGCGAAGCTTCACTCTTTGCGAGGGGTAGCGCGCTCAAGGGACAAGTTTAATGCCACTCACCCGTGGCCGGATCGGGGGATACGATTCCGAACGACTGGCGTTCGGATTCACCATGATGAACGGCGACCAGGAAATCGAATGCCAGATCAGCGACGCCGCGTTGGACGAGCTGGCCGGCACGCGCGGAACGGCGAGCATGGCGCGGCAAGCCCAGTTCGTTGCGCTACGCGACGCGGTGGAGCAGATCGCATCCGACATCTATGACAGCGGCCCGATGGTCAGGGGCGCAATGATCCGGATCTTCACAAAGCACATCCCGAAAGAGCAGAGCTAGCGACCGAACTCCTCCGTGCGCGCGGCTCGCCACAACGTCCAGAGCGTGCGCAGGCGCGAGACCGGCTTCGGCAGGAACGGGTCGTAGTCCTCCCTCCTCGCCCGGTTCAACTCGCGCCTGACGCAAGCGAGCGGCAGAAAGATCGGTCTCACGCCGAACGGGACATCCGCAAGCAGTCCGAATGCGGTCTTGAGATGGCTCTGGGCCTCCTCCGCAAGCTGATCGATCGCGGCACGGATGTTCGGCGTCACCTTGCCGGCAAACACCTCCTCCTTGCTGCCGCCGTGCTGCTGCAGCAGCTGCAACGGCAGAAACAGCTGCCGCCGTGAGGCGTCGCGGCCGAGCGAAGCGATGACCTGCGCCATGCCCTGGGCAAGACCCGCATGACGGACCAGGTGATCGATCGCCTCCGACGGCCGCGCCACCACGCGCGTGGCCTGCGAGAACAGCCCTGAGGCCGTGGCGTCGAGATAGCCCTCGAGCGCCGTCAGCGACGGCATCGGGTCGTTGTAGAGATCGAACTGGTGCTCCTCGACCAGCAGCGAGAATGGCGAGACCGGCAGACGGTGATTGCGGATCGTGTGCAGCAGTTCTGCCGCGACCGGATTGCCTTCGACGCCGCCATGGCCCACGCCGGCCAGCATGTCGGTCCACCATTGCAGCCGCATCTCGCCGGGCAGCGGCTGGCTGACCTGCTCGTGCACGCGCGAGACCTCGATGTTGAAGGCGTAGATCGCAAGCATCGCCCGTCGTTCCGGACCGGGCAGGAACAAGGTCGACGCGTAGCGCACGAAGTCATGGCTCCGCACCAGATCGGCGCAGAAGGCCGCGCCGTCCTTCGGTGCCTCCGTCGCGCTCATGGCACCGCGATCAGCGCCGCCGCGACGCGCCGCCGCTCGCCCAGCATGATGTTGTAGGTGCGGATCGCGGGTCCCGTCTGCATCGGATCGAGCACCACCCGCACGGCCCGCAGGGCCTCGCGCAGGCCCTTTGGCGGGACCCAGACGTCGGTGCCGGTGCCGACGATCAGCGTGTCGATCGCATTGGCGGCCGCGAACACCTTTTGCAGCGAGTACTCGTCGATCTCCTGCGGTCTGGTGACCGGCCAGGCCCAGATCGAATCAGGCAGGCACAAGAGCGAGCCGCGGTGCGACATATCGGCAAACGCGAAGCCGCCCTTGCCGTAGGCCTCGATCGGCGCCGACCTCGGAAGATGGGGAGCGTCCGAGGAGTTGCTCATGACCGGCTACTTCTTGGCTGCCGCCGTGTCCGGCTTCTTGGCCGGCGCGTCCTGCGCCGCCTCTCCACCCCGCGTGGTGTGAACACCGAGATAGATCAGGATCGGCGCCGCGATGAAGATCGAGGTGTAGGTGCCGACCAGCACCACGCCGAACATCATGACCGCGGTGAAGCTGTGGATCGCCTGGCCGCCGAACAGCAGCAGTGCGAGCAGCGCCAGCGTCACGGTGACGTGGGTGATGATCGAGCGCGACAGCGTCGAGTTGATCGATTCGTTCAGCAGCTGCGGCATCGGCATCTTCTTGTAGCGCCGCAGCATCTCGCGAATACGGTCGTAGATCACGACGGTGTCGTTGAGCGAGTAGCCGAGAATAGTCAGCAGCGCCGCGATGCTGGTGAGGTCGAAATCGACCTGGGTGATCGACATGAAGCCGATCGTGAGCACGATGTCGTGGACGTTGGCGATCATGGCGCCGAGCGCGAACTGCCATTCGAACCGGAACCAAAGGTAGATCAGGATGCCCATGATCGCGAACATCAGGCCGATCATGCCGTAGGCCAGCAGTTCGCCGGAGACGCGCGGTCCCACCACCTCGACGCGGCGGTAGTCGACGGATTCGCCGAGCGCGCCGCGCACTTTCGTCACCGCATCCTGCTGCGCCTTGTCGCCGCCGGGCTGCTCGGCGACGCGGATCAGGACTTCCGCCGGACCGCCGAACTGCTGCAACTGCACCTCGCCGAGGCCAAGGCCGTTCAAGGTCGTGCGCATCGCGGCGATGTCGGCGGTGCCGGACTTGGCCTGCACCTCCAGCAGCGTGCCGCCCTTGAAGTCGATGCCGAAATTCAGGCCGTGGGTGAAGAACAGCGTGATGGCAAGGATCGAGAGCAGCGCCGAGATCGGGAAGCTGATGCGGCGAAAGCGAGTGAAGTCGAAATGGGTGTCGTCAGGCACGATGCGCAGCGCCGGCAGCAAGCCGAGCGCCGCGACCACGGTCAGCACGGTAATCAGGATACCAAGGCCAATGAGAACGGTATGAGTCACAACAGGCCTCTCAGATCGGCACGGTTTGCGGCCGCTTCCACCGCACCCAGCCGGCGACGATCAGGCGCGTCAGGGTAAAGGCGGTGAACACCGTGGTGATGATGCCGATGCCGAGCGTCACGGCGAAGCCGCGGACCGGTCCGGTGCCGATGTAGAACAGCACGGCGGCGGCGATGAAGGTGGTGATGTTGGAGTCGAGGATGGTCGCCAGCGCCCGCTTGAAGCCGGCGTCGATCGCCGAGATCGCGTTGCGGCCGCCGCGCAATTCCTCGCGGATGCGCTCGTAGATCAGCACGTTGGAATCGACCGCGATGCCGACGGTCAGCACGATGCCGGCGATGCCCGGCAACGTCAGCGTGGCGTTGAGCAGCGACAGCAACCCGAAGATCATGGCGACGTTGATCGCCACCGCGATGTTGGCGAACACGCCGAACAGCCGATAGGTGATCAGCATGAACACGATGACCAGGATCGAGCCGACATAGGCCGCGAGCTCGCCCTTCTCGATCGAGTCCTGTCCGAGGCCGGGACCGACGGTGCGCTCCTCGATCACCGTCAACGGGGCCGGCAGCGCGCCGGCACGCATCAGGATCGCCAGATCGTTGGCCGACTGCACGGTGAAGCTGCCGGAGATCTGGCCCTGTCCGCCGGTGATCGGCTCACGGATCACGGGTGCCGAGATCACCTTGTTGTCGAGCACGATCGCAAACGGCTGGCCGACGTTTTCGGCGGTCGCCTGCGCGAATTTGCGCGCGCCCGACGTATTGAACTTGAAGCTGACGATCGCCTCGCCGGTGCGCTGGTCGAAGCCGGGCTGGGCATCGGAGAGCTCGCCTCCGGAAACCAGGACCTGCTTCTTGACGACATACGGAACCGGCGGCGGTGACGCGCTCATCAAGAGCTCGGAGTCCGGCGGCAGGCGGCCCTGCTGGGCCTGGTCGGGCGACACCGAGCTGTCGACCATGCGGAATTCCATCTTGGCGGTCTTGCCGAGCAGTTCCTTCAGGCGTGTCGGATCCTGAAGGCCCGGCACCTGGACCAGGATGCGGTCGGTGCCCTGACGCTGGATCACCGGCTCGACCGTGCCGAGCTCGTTGACGCGCCGTTCGACGATCTGGATCGATTGCTCGATGGTCTGCCGGATGCGCTCGGTGATCGCGGCCTGCGGGACCGTCAGGCGGATCAGGCCGCCGCCGGCATCGGCAACCTCGAGGCTGCGCTGGCCGCTGGAGCCGAGCAGGCCGCCGAGCGGCTGCGACAGCTCGCGGAGCTTCGACAATGCCGTCGACTGGTCGCCTTCCTTGGAGATGCGGACTTCCACGGCGTCGTTGCGTGTGTTGAGGCCGGTGTAACCGATCTTGGCTTCACGAAGCACCTTCCGGACATCGTCGCGGATCTGGTCGAGCTTCTCCTTCTTCACGTAGTTGGAGTCGACCTCGAGCAGCAGATAGGAGCCGCCCTGCAAATCGAGGCCGAGGACCAGGCGCCGCTGCGCCCAGGCCGGCCAGGTCTTCACCTGCGCTTCGGGGAAGAAATTGGGCACGGCGCACAGGCAGACCACCAGCGCTGTCAGGATAATCCCCAGCGCTCGCCACCGCGTGAAATACAACATCGAGTTGACCCGTCAGATTCCAAAAAGGCGCCGCGGCAATCAGCTCGCGGACGCCTCGTCCTTGGCGTCGCCCTTCGCCGGCTCACCCTTGGTACGCACACCCGAGATCATCTGGCGCATCTGGCGCACGCGCACGCCGTCCGAAATCTCGAACTCGATCTGGTCGTCGTCGACCACCTTGGTCACCTTGCCGACGAGGCCGCCCGAGGTCACCACCGTGTCGCCGCGGCGGATGTTCTTCACGAGGTCCGCATGGTCGCGCACCTTCTTCTGCTGCGGGCGCAGAATCAGGAAGTACATGATGACGAAGATCAGCGCGAATGGCAGCAGCGACATCAACATGCTGTTGGTGTCACCAGTCGCTCCAGCCTGGGCAAACGCAGGAGTAATCAGCATTCGGACGATCCTCGGATAAGACGGGAAAGAACCGGCAGCGCCCTCGGATTCGGGGCGGTATGGCGGTCCGGACAAATTCGCGCGGACTATAGCGGCCGCGGTCCCAATTGCAACGTTAACGCACCTTCATTTAGGGCGCTTGCGGGACCGCCGCCAGCCCGATAAGGCTGCGCCGTCAGGAACTGGACAAATGCCGAAAAAAGCCAAGAAAACCACCAGTAAAACAACCCGCAAAACCACCCCCAAGGCTGCCGCCAAGCGTGCTGAAAACGCCGCGACAAAACGCCCGGTAACGGCGCTCGACGGCGCAGCGGCCGAGCGGATCGCGAACGCCCTGGAGGTCATCGCCAGCCGCCTCGCGGACACCTCCCCGGCCCTCGATCCGGCCGAGACCTTCGGCGCCGCGGACGCCTTCGTCTGGCATCCGGACGGGCGCCTGGCCCCGGTGCCACGCGTCAGCCGCGTCGAGATCGGCCTGCTCAAGGGCGTCGACCGGATGCGCGATATCCTGATGGAGAATACCGAGCGCTTCGCCGACGATCTGCCCGCCAACAATGCGCTGCTCTGGGGCGCCCGCGGCATGGGCAAGTCGTCGCTGGTCAAGGCCACCCATGCCAGCATCAATCTCGACCGCAAGCCGGCCGACCGGCTGAAGCTGATCGAGATCCACCGCGAGGACATCGAGAGCCTGCCCGGCCTGATGGAGTTGCTGCGCAGCTCCTCCTTCCGCTTCATCGTGTTCTGCGACGACCTCTCGTTCGACGGCAACGATGCCTCGTACAAGTCGCTGAAGGCCGTGCTGGAAGGCGGCATCGAGGGACGCCCCGACAACGTCATCCTCTATGCAACCTCGAACCGGCGGCATCTGTTGGCGCGCGAGATGATCGAGAACGAACGCTCGACCGCGATCAATCCCGGCGAAGCGGTCGAGGAGAAAGTCTCGCTGTCGGACCGCTTCGGCCTCTGGCTCGGCTTCCATCGCTGCAGCCAGGACGAATACCTCGCGATGGTGAAGGGCTATTGCGACCATTACGGCATCAAGATCGCCGAGGACGAACTCGAGCGCGAGGCGCTCGAATGGTCGACCACCCGCGGCTCGCGCTCGGGCCGCGTCGCCTGGCAGTACACGCAGGAGCTCGCGGGCCGGCTCGGTGTGCGGCTGACCGGCCAGTAACAGGCAATGGAAGGCATAGCCCTCCCGTCATTGCCTGTGTAGCCCGGATGGAGCGCAGCGCAATCCGGGATCGTGCACTCCGCGAGTGAGCTCCCGGATTTCGCTTCGCTCCATCCGGGCTACGCAGCTGAGCGGTAATCACCGAGGCAATCGACAAAACAAAGCGGGGGAGGCTTGCGCCACCCCCGCTGTCTTTGTTGTGAGACTTGGAAGTCCCTTGAAGTCCCGACGCGTAGCTTACGCGCCGTTGAGGAACTGGAGCGGATCGACCGGCGACGACCCCTTGCGGATCTCGAAGTGGAGCTGCGGCGAGCCCGCCTCGCCGGACTGGCCCGACTTGGCAATCACCTGACCGCGCTTGATGGTATCGCCGCGCTTCACCAGGATTTCGCTCGCATGGGCGTAGGCGGTGACGTAGCCGTTGGAATGGCGAACCAGCACGAGATTGCCGTAGCCCTTCAGCTCATTGCCCGAATAGGCGACGACGCCGTCTTCGGCAGCTTTCACCGGCGTGCCCTCGGGTACCGCGACGTTGATGCCGTCATTGACCTTGCCGTTGGTCTTCGAGCCGTAGGCGGTGATGACCTTGCCACGCACCGGCCAGCGGAAGGTCGGCAACGCGCCGGTGGCCTCGCTCGACTTGGTGACGACGGGCGCTTCAGCGGCAGCCGCCGGCTGTTCGACTGCTGCGGTCGGCTGGACCAGCCGCGCGCTTTGCTGCGGCAGCGCGGTTGCAACGACCTTCGGGGCTGCGACCGCCGGTGCCGGAGCCACTGCAGCAATCGGCGCAGCAGCAACAGGCTGAGCGACGGGCGCAGGCGCCGCCATCGCCGTCTTGGCGCCGGGCACCACGAGCTTCATGCCGAGGCTGAGCCGGGCCGACTGGTCGAGATTGTTGGCGCGGGCGAGCTCGGCCACGGGAATGTGGTGCTGGCGCGCGATGCTGTGCAGCGTGTCGCCGCGATTGACATAGTGGACGCCGGCAGGCGCCGCTGCCACGGCGACGGGGCGCGCCGCCGGTGCGGCCATCGCCGGCGCCGCGGCCGATGCGGTCGGGCGCGGAATGACCAGCTGCTGGCCGGGCGACAGCGCGCGCGGTCCCTTGTAGCCGTTGGCGCGCAGGATCTCCGCGGTCGAGACGTTGTAGCGGCGCGCCAGCACTTCCAGTGTGTCGCTGGTGCCGACAATGATCGTGGTGCCGTTATGCCCGGTATTGGCTGCTGCGACCGAATGCGGAACGGTGCCGGTGGATTCGATCTGCGGACGCGCGGACGGCGGTGTGTAGGACGAAACTCCGCGCCCTCCTCCGGAGACGCCGGCATTGGCATTGGCGACCGGATAGGACTGCGGCGCTGCTGCGACCGGCGGCGGCAACGGCTGTGACTGATACTGCGAATATTGCGGTTGCGTTCGCGGCCGCGCGTATTGCGGCAACTCGCGCGGCGGCGGCGCCTGCTGCACGGTGCCGGTCGGCTGCGGATCAAACGCAAACGGATTTTGCGAGTAGGAGTTTTGCGAGAAGCGCGACGACATATCGGCGCTGCAACCGGCAAAAGCCATGGACATCAGCGTCAGCACCGCAACCTGCGGCACGCGACGCGAGCGAAGCAACTCGACAACCCCAGACATGGTTACTCACTCGTACGCAACAAAAGACTGTTTTGAGTAAACACGTACCGAGTAAATAACCGCTTAACCCTGCGAATAAGGCGTTGGTGCCAAGCAGCAAATCGCCAAATTTACAATTCGCGCGCGATTCCCGGCAGCGCCGGCACAAAGCGGACGTCGACCAATTCCTTGCGGTCGAAGCCGTTCTCGGTTCGCACCACGCGGACGAGGGTCTGGGTACCCTGATGCGGCCCGACCGGGGCGATCAGGATGCCGCCGGGTTCGAGCCGCTCCAGCAGCTTCTCCGGGATCTGCTCCATCGCCGCGGTGACGATGATGCGGTCGAAGTCGCCTGCCCCGGCCGGAACGTCGAAGCCGTCCCCGAGCAGCACCTCGATATTGTAATAGCCCAGCTTTTCGAGGCGCTTGCGGGCGCCGTCGGCCAGCGTCCGGTAGCGCTCGATGGTCAGAACCTGCTTGCACAACCGGGACAGCACGGCCGCCTGGTAGCCCGAGCCGGTGCCGATCTCGAGCACGCGATGGTCCTTCTGCAGCTGCAGTTGCTCGGTCATGTAGGCCACGACGAAAGGCTGGCTGATGGTCTGCCCGCAGGCGATCGCAAGCGCGCTGTCGCGATAGGCCTCGTTGCGATCGCGCGGATCGACGAAGACCTCGCGCGGCACCTCCTCCATCGTACGCAACACCGCCCGATCGCTCACCCCGCGCCGCCGCAGGGTCAGCTGAAACATCATCTTCTCGGTCGGATCGGGGTTCACGGCCATGTTCATCAGCGTCTCTGGGCAGCAGCGCGGAATCTCCGCCCTCTTGATGCCATTGAAATCCGAAATACCGCGTTAAGGAAAAATTTCCCGTCGCGTTTTGTTCCCGGCCAGGAACCATCCGCCCGGTTTCGCATTGGCGCCGGCCCGGTTGCATCACATATAATCGCGACGATGCGTGGGTTAACGTCTGGGTGGTGCAGACCGGGGCTCTGGTAGAGCCAACATACCTCGTCGGCTGTTGAGCAAATCTTGCGCAACAAGGTCAGCCAAGGCGATGCGGCAAACCCTGCTGCGCGCTGGAAAAGGACCAATTCCCAAACGTTTGCATTGCGCGCTGTAATGTTATTTGCGAGCCTGATTCAGGGAAGGGCAAGGATTCCATCATGACAGCGATACGGCCGGCGGGCTGTTCAGTTTTCCTCGTAGAGGACGAGGTCATGATCCGGATGATGGTCGCCGATATGCTGGAGGAACTCGGCCATAGCGTCGCGGCCGAGGCCGGCGAGATCGGCGAAGCGGTCAAGCTTGCGCAATCGACCGAATTCGACCTCGCGATCCTCGACGTCAACGTCAATGGCAAGGTGATCACCCCGGTCGCCGAGCTGATCAACGCCCGCAACCGCCCCTTCATCTTCGCGACCGGCTATGGCTCGTCCGGCCTGCCTCCGGAGTATCGCGACCGTCCGGCGCTGCAAAAGCCCTTCCAGCTGGAAACGCTGGCCCAGGTGATCTCCAGCGCGATGAAGGGCGCGCCGGTTTAACGGCAAGTTGGGTGCGTAGCCCGGATGGAGCGAAGCGTAATCCGGGAAATTTTGCACGCAATGCGAGCGGCCCCGGATTTCGCTTCGCCCCATCCGGGCTACACGAGATCACTTCAGCGTATCAAGCAGCGTTTCCGAAAATGCTTCATCGGTGCGGTCGAGCCGCAGCGGTGTGACCGAGACGTAGCGGGCCGCAAGCGCGGCGAGATCGGTGCCTTCGGCCGGCGTGTCCATCATCGCCGCGCGCTCGAAGCCGATCCAGAAATACGGATTGCCGCGTCCGTCGTGACGGCGATCGATCTTCAGGAAACCCTGATTGCGCTTGCCTTGCCGCGTGATCCGGATGCCCTTGACGTCATCGGGCATGCAGGACGGGAAGTTGACGTTGATGACCGTGTTCCTGGGGACGCCGGCGCCGATCACCTTGCGGATGATGTCGGGTCCGAATTTCAGCGCAGTGTCCCACAGCGGCGCATTGCGCGTCTCGATCGAGAATTCCTGCGACAGCGCGAATGACGGAAAGCCCAGAATGGTGCCTTCCAGCGCACCGGCGATGGTGCCGGAATAGACCACGTCCTCGGCGACGTTGCGGCCCTTGTTGACGCCGCTCAGCACGAGATCGGGCAGCTTGTCTCCGAGAATGTGGCGCGCGCCCATGATGACGCAATCGGTCGGCGTGCCGCGCACCGCGAAATGACGCGGGCTGACCTCGCGCAGACGCAGCGGATCGTTGAGCGACAGCGAATGCGAGACGCCGGACTGATCGAGCTCGGGGGCAACGATCCAGACGTCGTCGGACAACGCGCGTGCGATCTGCTCGACGACCTTAAGGCCCGGAGCGTGGATGCCGTCATCATTGGTGCAGAGAATTCGCATCCGTCAAAGTGCCTTTTGTTCCGATTCGACGCGGGTTTCTTACGCTGCGTTTCTTGAGTTGATTGCCGTCTTAACCGGCTAGGGCCGCGGAGGCAAACCGGGCGATGGCTGGTGCCATCGCGCCGACGTCACGCGCCATGGACGGACAAATCGCGCGCTGCCGGCGATCTTGCACTCGAACACCGGCCAGGCCGCTCTGGCCGGCCGCCGAACAACCGCGATCACGGGCGCCGGCCGCGGCGCCTCTGGCATTTTGACCCGAGGGGCTTGACGCAGCTTGGCCCCGAGACCCCGGGACGTGACAGCTTCTGACCTTGGAGGCTCGGGCTTGGCAGGTTCAGGCTTTGGCGCTTCAACCTTGGAAGCTTCGGCCTTGGGCGCTTCAGATTTGGGAGCTTCAACCTTGGGCGGCTCAACCCTCCGAGCTTCCGGCCTGGCCGGCTCAAGAGCAATTGGTGCGGTTTGGCGAGGCTCAGGCTTGGGAGGCTTCGGAAGCTCCGATGTGGGGAGCTCGGACTTGATGGGATCGGCCGTGATGGAATCAGCCTTGGCGGTTGCGGTCGTGAGCGACTCAGCCTTCGGAGCTTCAAACGCGCGAGGCTCAGCCCTGGACGGTTCGGGGGCGACCGAAGCCGCTTGAGGGAGCTCAGACCTCGCCGGCTCGACCTTCCGGGGCTCAACCCTGAGCGGTTCGGGCTTGGGCGGCACCGGAGCGAGCGTCTCGGCCGGTTTTGCGACCGGCGCCGTCGCAGCCAATTTCGATTTCAGCCTGGCCAGCAGCTCCTCGATCGAGGGCACCGATGTCGCGTCAAGCGGAGCGCGCGGCGCGGCCGGCGGCATCGCCCGGACCGGCGGTGGCGGCGACGCAATCGGTGCCGGTGGTGGCGGCAAATCGGCCGGCGCCAATTGGGCGAACTTGCCGCGCGCGATCTCCAGCGCCTTGTCGAAGTCGGGCCTGTCGATCCAGGCCTTCGATTGCACCTCGGTCACGCGCGCCTCCCACAGGCGCGCGGCCTCGATGTCGTAATAGCCCATCTGCTTCTGATTGATCAGCTGCAGACCGTGGCCCGTAACGGCCCATTGTCGACCAAGCCAGTGGATGTCACGGTGGAGCGGCATCACACTGGCCCTCGCCTCACATGCCGTGCTCGATGACCTTGAGCCCGCCCATATAGGGCTGCAGCACATCGGGCACCGCGATCGAACCATCCTGCTGCTGATAGGTCTCCATGACAGCGATCAAGGCGCGCCCGACCGCCGTGCCGGAGCCATTCAGCGTATGCACGAAGCGCGGCTTGCCGTCGGGGCCGCGATAGCGCGCGTCCATGCGGCGGGCCTGGAAATCGCCGCATACCGAGCAGCTCGAAATCTCGCGATAGGCGCCGCCGTCGCCCTGCCCCGGCATCCACACCTCGATGTCGTAGGTCTTCTGCGCGGAGAAGCCCATATCGCCGGCGCACAGCGTCATCACGCGGTAATGCAGGTCGAGCTTCTGCAGCACCTGCTCGGCGCAGGACAGCATGCGCTCGAGCTCATCCTTGCTGGCTTCCGGCGTCGTGATCGACACCAGCTCGACCTTTGTGAACTGGTGCTGGCGGATCATGCCGCGCGTGTCGCGCCCCGCCGCGCCCGCCTCGGCGCGGAAGCACGGCGTCAGCGCGGTGAGCCGCATCGGCAGCTCCTTCTCGTCGAGGATGGATTCGCGGACGAGATTCGTGAGAGGGACTTCGGCCGTGGGAATTAGCCAGAAGTTCTCTTTCGTTTCAGCGTCCTCGATTAGCCGATCGACTATAGCCTTAGGACTTTTGGTCGTGTCTTTGAGCACTTCCTTATCGAGGGGCTCCAGAATTTCATCCAGCCGATGCTGTCGCCACTGCATTTCGGCTGAAATAAACTGGTCATCGCGGAATTTCGGCAACTGACCGGTGCCGAACATCACGGCGTCGCGCACCAGCAGCGGCGGATTGATCTCGGTGTAGCCGTGCTCGCCGGTGTGCAAATCGAGCATGAACTGCCCGATCGCGCGCTCGAGCCGCGCCAGCCCTTTCTTCAGCACGACGAAGCGCGCGCCGGACAATTTCGCCGCCGCCTCGAAATCCATATACCCGAGCGCGGTGCCGAGATCATCATGCAGCTTCGGCGCAAAGCCGTAGTCGCGCCTCTTCCCGTACACATGGTGCTGGACATTGCCGTGCTCGTCGGTGCCGTCGGGCACCTCGTCGAGCGGCAGGTTCGGAATCGACGACAGCTCTTTGGTCAGCTCGTCATCGGACGATTTCGCCGCCGCCTCGAGCTCCGGCATCGTGGTCTTCAGCTCGGCGACCTCGACCATCAGCTTGGCCGCACGCGCCTCGTCCTTGGCCTTCTTGGCCTCGCCGATCTCCTTCGAGGCCGCATTGCGCCGCGCCTGGGCCTGCTCGGACGCCAGGATCGCCGCACGCCGCTTCTCGTCGATCGCCAGCAGCGACGGCGACAACGGCCCAAGCCCGCGGCGCTTCAGGCCGGCGTCGAAGGCTGTCGGATTGTCGCGGATCGCTTTGATGTCGTGCATGGGTCAGTCCTGGCAGGCTACGCGTCGCTAAACTACGGTGATGTAGCTCCACTACCACGACCGTCATCACCCGCGAAAGCGGGTGATCCAGTATTCCAGAGAGGTCGGTGTGTCACCGGGAAGCCGCGGCGTACTGGATACCCCGCTTTCGCGGGGTATGACGCCGAGTGTGAGGTGAAATCACCCTATTCGGCGGGATTGGTCGCCGACGGCGCCCCGGACGAGGCACTCGAGGTGGCAGCCTTCTTCTCGACGATGCGGACCGCGATGATGGCGCCCTCGTAGAGCGCGAGCAGCGGGATCGCGAGCGAGGCCTGGCTCAGCACGTCGGGCGGCGTCAGCACCGCGGCGATGATGAAGGCGATCACGATGAAGTAGCGCCGCTTCTCCTTCAGCATCTTCGAGGTGACGATGCCGATGCGGCCGAGCAGCGTCAGGATCACCGGCAGCTGGAACGCGATGCCGAAGGCGAAGATCAGCGACATCATCAGCGAGAGATATTCGCCGACCTTGGGCAGCAGCTGGATCTGCGCGGTCTCCGCGCCGCCGGCCTGCTGCATGCCGAGCGAGAACCGCACAAGCATCGGCAGCACGACGAAATAGACCAGCGCCGCGCCCATCACGAAGAACACCGGGGTGGCGATCAGATACGGCAGGAACGCGTTGCGCTCATGCCGGTAGAGACCGGGCGCGACGAATTTGTAGATCTGGGTGGCCACGATCGGAAACGAGATGAAGCCCGCGCCGAACAATGCGAGCTTCAGCTGAGTGATGAAATATTCCAGCAGCGCGGTGTAGATGAACTTCGAATTTTCCGGCCCCGCGATCCAGACGAACGGCCAGACCAGCACATTGTAGATCTGCTTGGCGAAGAAGAAGCAGATGATGAAGGCCACGCCGAAGCCGAGCAGCGCCTTGATCAGCCGCGAGCGCAGCTCGATCAGGTGATCCATCAAGGGGGCCTTGCTGGCCTCGATGTCTTCGGCGCTCATGACGCCCTCGCGTCCTTGCGCACATCGGGCTGTGCCGGCGTCACGTCCTGCGGCGTCGGCTCACCCTTCACCTCATTGGTGATCGCGAGCGGCTCGCTGGCGGCGACATGCGTCTCAGCCTCGACGAAGGTTTCCGGCGTCGGCTCGGCGGGAGTCGTGGGCGTTACCGGTGCGTCGATTGCGGACGCGACCTGCGCATCGACCGGCTTCTCGATCTGCAGGGCGTCGCTGACGTCCTTCTGCAGCGAGGTCATGATGTTGCCGCTGGTGATACCGGTTGCGGCCTCCCTGACCTCGTCAAAGCTCTTCTTGAGGTCGGCCATCTCGGCCTCGCGCATCGCTTCCTGGAACTGGCCCTGGAATTCGGAGGCCATCTTGCGGGCCTTGCCCATCCATTGCCCGACCATGCGCAGCACGCCCGGCAGTTCTTTCGGGCCGATGGCGATCAGCGCGACGACCGCGATGACGACCAGTTCACTCCACCCGATATCGAACATGAATTCTTCCGCCTAAGCGCGCCGCCATCGGCCCCATCGCTCCTAACAGGATCTGGGGCTGCCGGCGCCTTTTCTCAATCGGCGTCCATAGCGCGTCTGTGCGACGGCGTCACCGTTTCGCGCAAGAAAAAACGTCGAAATATGCGTCAGTACAAGCGCGTTAGACGGCCTTGCTGCCGACGTCCTGGCGCGCGGCCGACGTCGCCGCATTGTGATCGATCGACTTGGTGGGCTCGGTCTTCTCGGCGACCTTGTCGTCGTCCTGCATGCCCTTCTTGAAGGCCTTGATGCCCTGAGCGACGTCACCCATCAGATCCGAAATCTTGCCGCGTCCGAACAGCAGCAGGACCACTGCGATCACGACGATCCAGTGCCAAATGCTCAACGAACCCATCCTGCAACCCTCCAGAAATGGCCGGCGGACCGGCCTGAACTTTGCCGGAAGGTAGGCCCGCGGGGTGTCAAAAACAAGGACCTCGGCCGCGGCAAATCGCTGTCGCGGCTACGTAATATTGCTAGGCTTAACCGGGAATATTCAGGCTTATTCGCCCTTGTCCTCGGTGTCGGCGTCATCACCCGCGCGGTCGACCCGGTCTTCCGGCTCGCCAGCGTCAGGTTCGGCCGCATCCGCCTCAGAGGCAACGTCCGCCTCGACCTCGGCCTCGGCGGTGGTTTCGACCTCCGCAGTCGCTTCGGCCTCAGTCTTTTCGGCCTCAGTCTTGGGTTCCTCGGCTTCCGACTCGACCGCCGGCGCCAGCAGCAGTTCCAGCGTATCACCCGGCTCGAGCGGCTCCTCATCCTCCCGCAGCGTCGCGTCATCCGACGGCGACGGAACGGAAAATCCGGTCGGCAGACGCGAGTCGAGCAGACCCGTGCCCTTCAGCTCCTCGAGCCCCGGCAGGTCGCCGAGCGCTTCCAGACTGAACTGCGACAGGAACGCGTCGGTGGTTCCGAAGGTCAGCGGACGGCCCGGCGTCTTGCGGCGGCCGCGCGGGCGGATCCAGCCGGTCTCGAGCAGCACGTCGATCGTGCCCTTCGAAGTGACCACGCCGCGAATCTCTTCGATTTCGGCGCGAGTCACCGGCTGGTGATACGCGACGATCGCCAGCACCTCGATCGCGGCACGCGACAGCTTCCGGGTCTCGGTGCTCTCTCGCGTCATCAGCCACGACAGATCGCCGGCGGTACGGAACGTCCACTTGTTGGCGACACGCACCAGGTTGACGCCGCGCGGCGCGTATTCCGCCTGCAACTGAGCCAGCGCCGCCTTGACGTCGACTCCGTCGGGCATCCGCTTTGCCAGCGTTGCCTGATCGATCGGCTCGGCCGATGCAAACAGCAGGGCTTCCAGGAGCCGCAATTCCTCAGGACGCGCCACCGGATCCATAGGAGAAACCTCCTCCTCGGGCTCTTCTCTGCGCACTTCCGCCAAGCTTGCCATGGGCTTGCTCTCCTTCTTCCACTTACTCAACCGACAGGTCCGGCGCCGCCATTGCGGCCTGCGCTTGACGCTTTCGGAAATAGATCGGCGCGAACGCCTGCTTCTGGTTGATCTCCATCTCGCCCTCGCGAACCAGTTCGAGGGCGGCCGCGAAGCTCGAGGCGAACACCGTCGCCTTCTGCTTGGGATCTGCGACGTACTTCATCAGGTAGTCATCGAGGCAGCTCCATTCCTCGGCGAGGCCAACCAGCCGCTCCAGCGACGCGCGCGCTTCGGCGAGCGACCACACCGTCCGCTTGGCCAGATGCACCGATGTCAGAACGCGCGACGCGCGCTGCGTGGCATAGGCCGACAGCAGGTCGTACAAGGTCGCGGTGAACTTCGGATGCTTGATCTCGGCGATCGATTCCGGATTGCCGCGCGGAAAGATATCGCGCTGGAACTGCGGCCGGTTCATCAGCCGGTTCGCCGCCTCGCGGATCGCCTCCAGCCGGCGCAGCCGGTTGGCGAGCGCGGTCGCCATTTCCTCGGCGCTCGGCCCCTCCGCGGTCGGCGGCTCGGGCAGCAGCAGCCGCGACTTCAGGAACGCCAGCCACGCCGCCATCACAAGATAGTCGGCCGCAAGCTCGAGGCGAATCTTGCGCGCCGCCTCGATGAACGAAAGATACTGGTCGGCGAGCGCGAGGATCGAGATCTTCGACAGGTCGACCTTCTGCTGCCGCGCCAGCGTCAACAGCAGGTCGAGCGGACCTTCATAGCCCTCGACGTCGACCACCAGCGCCGGTTCGCCCTCGGCGAGGTCGGCCGGCCGCCCGGTATCAAACGAAAGAATTTCAGCGGTCATGCCGTCCCTACCCGATCCAACAACGCATCCAGTTCAGCCCGTGCCGCCTGCCGGTCGAGCGGCTGAGGCGGCTTGCGCGCGGCGAGCGTCGCCTTGGCACGCTCAAGCGCCTTGCCGGTCAGTTCCGGCGTTTCGCGTGCGACCTCGCGCATCTCGTCAATATTGCCGTTGCAGTGCAGAACCATGTCGCAACCGGCGGTGACGATGGCGCGGGTCCGCTCGGCAATCGATCCGGCCAGAGCATTCATCGACACGTCATCACTCATCAACAAACCCTGGAACCCGATCAGGCCGCGAATCACCCGTTCGATGATTGTCGCAGAAGTCGTCGCCGGATGGACGGGGTCGAGCGCGCTAAACACAACATGTGCAGTCATGGCCATCGGCAGATCGGCAAGCGGCTGGAACGCAGCAAAATCGGTCCGTTCCAGCTCGTCCCTGGCGGTATCAACCGTCGGAAGCCGGAAATGGCTGTCCGCCGTGGCCCGGCCATGGCCGGGAATATGCTTGAGAACCGGCAGCACCCCGCCCTGTTCCAGCCCGTCCGTGACCGCGCGGGCGATCGCCGCGACCTTGTCCGGCTCGGTTCCATAGGCCCGGTTGCCGATCACCGCATCCGCCCCGGCCACGGGAACGTCGGCCAAGGGCAGGCAATCGGCAGTGATTCCGAGATCGGTCAGATCGGCCGCAATCAGCCTTGAGCTGAGCCGGGCTGCCGCAAGCCCGAGCTTCGGATCGATGTCGTAGAGCGCCCCAAAGCTCGCGCCCGGCGGATAGGCCGGCCAATGCGGCGGGCCGAGCCGCTGCACCCGCCCGCCTTCCTGGTCGATAAGGACCGGGGCATCGGCGACGCCGACCGCGAACCGGAGTTCCCCAACAAGAGCCGCCACTTGCGCAGGACTCTCGATGTTGCGCTTGAATAGGATGAAGCCCCATGGCCGCTCGGCGCGAATGAATTCGCGTTCGACGTCGTTGAGGATCAGCCCGGATATGCCCGTGATGAATGCGCGGTTCGTCATTCGGCCGATTAGGCCGTATGCAGCTCACGGGTCAAGGAAACGGCCTTTAATTTCTTTGGATGAGGCACTGCGGCCCACCCGCCGACATCAGGCTTTTGCACACTTGACTTGCCTCTTCCGACGACGCGAACGGGCCCGCGAAGGCGCGGTAGTAGACGCCTTTCTCTCCGAGATCGACGCGCTTCACCACCAAGGGCTGCGAACCGAGCACGTTGCGATACTTGCCCTGCAGCGTCCGGTACGACGCCTGGGCGTCCGCCTCGTTCTTCTGCGAGGACACCTGGACCAGATATCCGCCGCCACCAACCGGAGCCGCCGAGGTCGACGCTACCCGGGTCGGAGGCGCGGCCGGAGCCGCCTCAGCCTGGCCGGGAACCAGCGACATTGGCGAGTTGACGCTGGCATTGGCCGCAGCCGGGTTGCCGCGCGACATCGGAGGCTTCGCCGCCGCCGAAGGTTTCGCTGGCACGGCCGCGGTGGCCTGCGTGCCATCGGGCGTATCGCCCTTGACCGAGAGGGTGCGGACCTTGCGCGGCTCGTTGTTCGGCAACGTGCCGTTCGCGGTGAGCGGCGCCGGCGCCGGCTGCGCCGTCTGCACGCTGGCCGCCGGCGGCGGATTCGCATTGGCGTTCAGCGGCGGAAACACGACGCGCGGTCCGGCGGTCTTCGAATTGACGTCGACCGGCGTCTCTTCGCGCGACACGATCTTCTCGGTGCCGTCGCCCGTCGCCATCCGGTCCGGCGTCTTGGCCGGCGCGTCGGCCTGGGCCGGGATCACTTTGGTCGGCGTGTTGTCAGCCTTGATGATCGGCGGCTCACCGCTGCGGGGCGAACCGACATAGGTCCGGTAGGCATACGCGCCACCGACGCCGAACACGCCAAGCGCGAGCACCGCGGCGACCGTTATCAGGCCGCTGCGCCGCCGACGAGGCTCGGGTTCTTCCTCGTAGGCCTCCTCATAGGCATAGGGATCGTCCGGATAGGCGGGATCGCGCTGCAGATCCTGCTCACCGGCTTCCAGCTGGCCGTAGAGCGCGTCGTCATAGCGCGACGGATCCTGACTCTGACCGCCACTCTGATAGTGCGGCTCCTCGTCAAATGCCTCCGGCTGCCGAGGGGCCTCGACCGGCCGATATTGCGCCACCGGCGCAGGCGCGGGCTGCGCCTGCTGGGCTGCATAGCGGTGCAACGGATGCACCGGCTTCGGCTGGTAGTCCTGCTCGGGCTCTTCGTCTTCGATATTCTGCACGGGAGGCGGAGCGACGGCCTCCTGCCGCGCGCGCTGCATCCAGGGCGGCGGGCCCGCGGGCGGCGCATCCTCGTCCGTGGCCTGCGGCTCGTATTGTTGCGGCCGCGCGTTGGCGCGCGACTGCAGCGGACGCGGCGGCGGCTTGTTGGAGGAGCCGAACGGATCCGTCTGGCCGATCAGCCGTGCCAGTTCGGCAAGCGGATCGCTGTCGGCCTTGGAAGCCGTGTCGGCGGGAAAATGTCGGTCCTGATATCGATCAGCCATTGTGATGATGCATCCCCTTCGGGACAGCGCCAAGATCGCCGGCACAGCCGGTCCGTACGAGTTGGCCTCTGCCAGATGCCCTCACAAATCCCCACTCGTGAGGGCCTAATGCCCCTGCCTACCGCATCTCGGTCGGAGCGTGGACGCCTAGAACAGCTAAGCCCGATGCCAGAACCGAGACGACGCCCTGAACCATTGCCAGTCGCGCCCTCGTGATCTCTGCATCATTATTGATAATGAAGCGTAAATAGGGCAAATCGCGCCCCTTGGTCCAAAGCGCATGAAATTCACTGGCCAAATCATAGAGATAAAAAGCGATTCGGTGTGGCTCATGTGCCACCGCGGCAGCCTCGATCATCCGCGGATAAAGCGCAAGCCGCTTGAGCAGCTCGAGCTCGGCCGGGTCGGTCAGCCGCTCGACCGTAGCATTACGGAGATAGGCGAGCCGGGCCTCATCGGTCTCGGGCAGATCGGGAACCGCTTCCTCCCGCGCGTTGCGGAAGATCGAGTGGCCGCGGGCGTGGCCGTACTGGACGTAGAAGACCGCGTTGTCCTTTGACTGCTCGATCACCTTGGCGAGGTCGAAATCGAGCACCGCGTCGTTCTTGCGGAACAGCATCATGAATCGGACAGCGTCGGAGCCGACCTCGTCGACCACCTCGCGCAGCGTGACGAACTCGCCGGACCGCTTCGACATCTTCACCGGCTCGCCGTCGCGCAGCAGCTTCACGAGCTGCACGATCTTGACGTCGAGCACAGCCTTGCCCGCGGTCACCGCCTTCACGGCGGCCTGCATGCGCTTGATGTAGCCGCCGTGATCGGCACCGAACACGTCGATCAGATTGGTGAAGCCACGCTCGAACTTGTAGCGGTGGTTGGCGATGTCGGATGCGAAGTAGGTGTAGGATCCGTCCGACTTGATCAGCGGACGATCGACGTCATCGCCATAGGCGGTGGCGCGGAACAGGGACTGCTCGCGGTCCTCGTAGTCCTCGACCGGCTTGCCCTTCGGCGGCGGCAAACGGCCCTCGTAGATGTCGCCCTTGGCGCGCAGGAAATCGATGGTCTCGGCGACCTTGTTGTTGCCTGACGCGATCAGCGAGCGCTCGGAGAAGAACACATCGTGATGGATATTGAGCGCGGCGAGATCGCCCTTGATCATCTCCATCATCATGGCGATCGCCTTGTCGCGCACGATCGGCAGCCACGCGGCTTCCGGCATGTCGAGCAGCTTCTCGCCATATTCTTTGGCGAGCGCCTCGCCGACCGGCACGAGGTAGTCGCCGGGATAGAGCCCTTCCGGGATCGCGCCGATGTCCTGGCCGAGTGCCTCGCGGTAGCGCAGGAACGCCGAACGCGCGAGCACGTCGACCTGGGCGCCGGCGTCGTTGATGTAATATTCGCGGCAGACGTCGAAGCCCGCGAATTGCAGCAGGCTGCACAGCGCGTCGCCGAAGACGGCGCCGCGGCAATGGCCGACATGCATCGGCCCGGTCGGGTTGGCCGAGACGTATTCGACATTGACCTTCTCGGCCTTGCCGACGTCGCTGCGCCCGTAAGCCGAGCCGGCGGCCAGCACGGCGCGTAGCGCGTCCGACCAGACTTGCGGCTTCAAGGTCAGGTTGATGAAGCCGGGCCCGGCGACATCGACGGAGGCCACCAGCGCATCGGCGCGCAGGCGCTCGGCGATCTTGTCGGCAAGCTCGCGCGGCTTGGCCTTGGCGTCCTTGGCGAGCACCATCGCAGCATTGGTCGCCATGTCGCCATGGCTGGCGTCGCGCGGCGGCTCCACCACGACGCGGGAAAGATCGATGCCGGCGGGCCAATTGTCCTCGGCTGCGACAGCGGCACAGATCGCGTGCACGCGCGTCAGCATGTCGGCAAAAAGGTGTGGTGAAGCAGTGGTGTCGGCCATGGCAGGGCGCTAACGCAAATCCGGGGTCGAGTCAAAAAGCCTTTGGTGCTCGATCAGGGCGAAACGATCGGTCATCCCGGCAATGAAATTGCCGATCCGCCTGTTCCGAGCGCTCCCGGTCTCCTGCACGCTCCCCTCGATCCATTCCGCCGGCAGGTCCTCCGGCGATTGCTGGTAGCGCTCGAACAGATTGCGGACCACCTCCTCCGCCTCTCCCATCACCAGCATCACCCGCTTGTGGCGATACATCCGCCGGAACAGGAACGCCTTGATCGCCGCCTCCTGCTCCGCCACCTCGGACGGAAACGCGATCAGCGGGGCATTGTGGTGGCGCACGTCGTGGGCCGATAGCGGCTGCGCGGCCGCGAGGCGCCGGCTCGCCTCGGTGAAGACCGCGCTGATGAAGTGTGAGATCAGCTCACGCACCAGTTCGGCGCCGCGCCGGACCTCGTCGAGCCCGGGATAGTGGCGGTCGATCTCGGCGATGATGTCGGCGGTCAGCGGCATCTCCTTGAGATCGTCGACCGCGAACAGGCCGGCACGCAGGCCGTCATCGATATCGTGCGCGTCATAGGCGATGTCGTCGGCGAAGGCCGCGATCTGCGCCTCGAGCGAGGCATAGCTCCAGAGCTCGAGGTCGTAGCCCCTGTTGTAGTCGGCAATTCCGATCGGGATTCCACTCTCCAGGTAGCGGCCGGCGGGCGCGCCATTGCGCTCGGTCAGCGGACCGTTGTGCTTGACGATCCCCTCGAGCGATTCCCAGGTCAGGTTCAGCCCGCCGAATTCGGGGTAGCGATGCTCCAGCGAGGTGACGACCCGCAGCGCCTGCGCATTATGGTCGAAGCCGCCGTCATCCCTGAGGCATTCGTCGAGCGCGCGCTCGCCGGCATGCCCGAACGGCGGATGGCCGAGGTCATGCGCCAGCGCCAGCGTCTCGGTCAGGTCCTCGTCGACCCCGAGCTGGCGGGCCAGCGCCCGGGCGATCTGTGCGACCTCCAGCGAATGGGTCAGCCGGGTGCGGTAGTGATCGCCCTCGTGGAAGACGAAGACCTGGGTCTTGTGCTTGAGGCGGCGGAACGCGGTGGAATGGATCACCCGGTCGCAGTCGCGCCGGAACGGGCTGCGGGTCCGGCTCGGCGGCTCGGCGACCAGCCGGCCGCGGCTGCGATCGGGGTCGCAGGCATAAGGCGCGCGGGGGGCAGCCATTCCGACCGACACTGTATTTTAGTCCTTATCCATTTGATTCCATGGTCCGACGCACTTAACTATGACTGAGGCGGCCGACCAAATGAATTGGGGATGACGCCGGGTCTGATCCGGATCGGATCACGCTCAAATAGGGTTTCGGAGACCGACATGACTGCTGCCATCACCGTCAGCGAACGGGCCGCCCGCCGTATCGGGCAGATCCTCAGCAAGGAAGGCGAAGGCGCCAAGCTGCGCATTTCGGTCGAGGGCGGCGGCTGCTCCGGTTTCCAGTACAAGTTCGACGTCGAGCGCACCCAGGCCGATGACGACCTCGTGATCGAGCGCGACAGCGCGGTGGTGCTGATCGATCCCGCCTCGGTGCCGTTCCTCGCGGGCTCGGAAGTCGATTTCGTCGACGACCTGATCGGCGCCTCGTTCCGCGTCGTCAATCCGAACGCCACCGCCTCCTGCGGCTGCGGCACCAGCTTCTCGATCTAACACCTCGCGATCCCGAGCAGTTTCTCCCGGCGAGCCGGTTTCCGGCTCGCGCCGAACGCTCGGCTATTCCGCCGCGACCACCTGCGGCCGCTCGACGTCGCCGCCCGCCTCCGCCTGCGGATCGAGCTTGCGGCGCAGCCTGCGGTCGATGCGGTCGAGATAGATGTAGATGACGGGCGTGATGAACAGCGTCAGCAATTGCGAGACGCAGAGGCCGCCGACCACGGCGACGCCGAGCGGCTGACGCAGTTCGGCGCCGGCGCCGGCGCCGAGCGCGATCGGCAGCGTGCCGAAGATCGCCGCGAACGTTGTCATCATGATCGGGCGGAAGCGCAGCAGCGCCGCCTCGCGGATCGCGTGCTCGGCGCTGAGGCCGACCCGGCGTCGCTCCAGCGCGAAGTCGACCATCATGATCGCGTTCTTCTTGACGATGCCGACCAGCATCACGATGCCGATCATCGCGATGACCGACAGCTCCATCCCGAACATCATCAGCGTCAGGATCGCGCCGATACCGGCCGAAGGCAGGCCGGAGATGATCGTGATCGGGTGGATGAAGCTCTCGTAGAGAATGCCGAGGATCACGAAGGCCGCGAACACCGCGGCGAGGATCAGCACGCCCTGCCCGCGCAGCGAATCCTGGAACACCTGCGCGGTGCCGGAGAAGCCGGTCACAATCGTCGGCGGCAAATTCGCGGTCTGCTCGAGTTCGGTGATCTTGTCGACCGCGTAGCCGAGTGAGGTGCCCGGCGCGAGGTTGAAGGAGATCGTTACCGCCGGCTGCTGGCCCTGGTGGTTGATCTGCAGCGGTCCGACCGTCGGCACCAGCCTTGCCACCGCATCCAGCGGAATGGTCTGGTTGTTCGCGGTCTTCATGTAGAGCTTCGAGAGGTCGGACGGATCGACGCGGAACTGCGGCTGCACCTCGAGGATGATCTGGTAGTCGTTCGACGGCATGTAGATGGTGCCGACCTGCCGCGCGCCGTAGGCGTTGTAGAGCTGGTTGCGGACCTGATCGACCGTGACGCCGTAAACCGCCGCCTTCTCGCGATCGATGTCGACCGTCATCTGCGGGTTCTTGATGTAGAGGTCTGTGGTGACATCGAGCAAGCCCGGGATCTTCTCGATCTTGTCGCGCATCTCGGGCGCCAGCCGGTACAGCGCCTCGGTATCGCCGCTCTGCATCACATACTGATACTGGCTCTTCGAGATACGCCCGCCGATGCTGAGGTTCTGGACGCTCTGGAAGAACGCCTGCATGCCCGGGATCTCGCGCGCCTTCTGGCGGAGCCGGCCGATCACCACGGTGGCGTTGTCGCGGGTCTTCTGCGGCTTCAGCGCGATGAACAACCGGCCGTAATTGGTGGTCGGATTGGGACCGCCGGAGCCGACCGTCGAATTGATGTAATCCACCGCTGGATCGGTCCGCATCACCTCGACCAGCGCCTGCTGGCGCACCTTCATCGCCTCGAACGAGGTGTCGGTCGCAGCCTCCGTCACGCCGATCAGAAAGCCGGTGTCCTCCTGCGGGAAGAAGCCCTTCGGCACGATCATGTAGAGGTAGATGGTGCCGCCGAGCGTCGCGAGCGTCACCACCAGCATCAGCGCCTTCTTGGCCAGCACCCAGTCCAGCGCCCATTCATAGGCGCGCAGCCAGGCCTCGAACATCGCCTCGAACGCCCGCAGCACGACGTTCGGCCGCTTGCTCGCGTCATGCGCGCGCAGCACGCGGGCGCACAGCATCGGCGTCAAGGTCAGCGACACGAAGCCGGAGACGATGATGGCAACCGAGATCGTCACCGCGAACTCGCGGAATACGCGGCCGACAATGCCGCCCATCAACAGCACCGGAATGAACACGGCGATCAGCGAGAAGGTGATCGAGATGATCGTGAAGCCGATCTCGCGGGCGCCCTTCAGCGCCGCCTCGAACGGCTTCATGCCGTGCTCGATATGGCGGACGATGTTCTCCAGCATGACGATGGCGTCGTCGACCACGAAGCCGACCGAGAGTGTCAGCGCCAGCAGCGTCATGTTGTTGATGGAGTAGTCCAGCGCGTACATCGCCGCGCAGGTGCCGAACAGCGAGATCGGCACCGCGAGCGCCGGAATGAAGGTGGCAGAGGCCGAGCGTAGGAACAGGAAGATCACGAGGATCACGAGGCCGATCGCGATCAGCAGGGTCTCCTCGACGTCGCTGACCGCCTGGCGGATCGAGACCGAACGGTCCATCATGACCTGCATGGTCACCGAGGGCGGGATCGCGGCGCGCAGCGACGGCAGCTTGGCCAGCACGCCATCGACCACCGCCACGGTGTTGGCGTCGGGCTGCTTCTGGATCGCGAGCACGATCGCCCGCTCGTCGTTCATCCAGGTCGCGATCTTGTCGTTCTCGACGCTGTCATAGACCTTGGCGATCTCGTCGAGCCGGACCGGCGAGCCGTTGCGCCAGGCGACATAGATCTGGCGGTAGTCGGCCGCCTTGTCCATCTGGCCGGAGGCCTGCAGCGCGACGTCCTGCTTGGGGCCGTTCAAGGTGCCGACCGGGGTCGAGGAATTGGCGCGCGACACCGCGGCGCGGATATCCTCCATCGAGACGCCGCGGGCAGCGGCGGCCTCCGGATCGGCCTGGACACGGATCGCAAATTTCTGCGCGCCGTAGATCAGCACCTGGGCGACGCCCGGCAGCTGCGACAGCGCCTGCCCGATCGTGATGTCGCCATATTCATTGACGCTCGACAGCGGCAGCGTCGCCGATCCCAAGGAGACGAACAGCACCGGGAAATCCGCCGGGTTCACCTTCCGGAAGCTCGGCGGGATCGTCATCTCGATCGGCAGCCGGCGCTGCGCGATCGTCAACGCGGTCTGCACGTCGAGCGCGGCAGCATCGATGTTGCGGTTGAGGTCGAACTGGATCGTGATGACGCTCGTGCCTTGCGAGGAGTTCGAGGACATCGAGGAGATGCCGGCAATGGTCGAGAGCTGGCGCTCGATGATGCCGGCGACCGAGGCCGCCATGGTGTCGGCGCTGGCGCCGGGCAAGGTTGCGGTCACCGCGATGGTCGGGAAGTCCACCTTGGGCAGCGCCGAGACCGGCAGCAGGCGGAAGCCGAACACCCCGAATGCGATGATCGACGCCGTGATAAGCGTCGTCATGACCGGGCGGCGGATGCAGAGCTCGGAGAGCGTCATCGGTCAGGCTCCGGCCTTGCGCGCCCGCAGCTCGACCCGCGATCCCTCGGAGAGCAGCAGCTGGCCGTCGACGACGACGCTTTCATCGCCCGCCAATCCGTCCGCGATAACCGAGCTGCCCTGGAAGGTGCGATCGACCTTGACCGGCTGGACCTTGGCGACGCCGTCCCTGACGACGAAGACGAAATTGCCGTTCTGGCTGCGCTGCACGGCGACCGTCGGCACCACGACCGCGTCTTCGCTGCGGATGATCAGCTTGGTCTGCACGATGGTGCCGGGCCACAGCGTCTCGCTCTCGTTGTTCATGATGCCGCGCACGGTCACCATGCCGGTGGTCGCGTCGACGGCGTTCTCGACCATCGCGACCTTGCCGCGCTCGGAACGCTGGTGGCCGGGAATGGTCGCGATCACCTTTGAATCGCCCTTGCCCATCGCGTCGCGCAGATCGACCAGCGCCCGCTGCGGGATCGCGAAGGTGACATAGACCGGCGCCATCTGGTTGATGACCGCGAGCGGCTGGGTGTCGGCGGGGCGGACGAAGTTGCCGACCTTGACGTTGGCGGCGCTGATCCGTCCCGCGAATGGTGCGCGGATGACGGTGTAGCTCTTCTGGACGCGGAGATTTTCCAGCGCGAACCGGTCCGCCTTGATGGTGCCGATCAGGACGTCGGACTGGGTCTTTGCGTTGTCGAGGTTGACCTGGGTGGTCGCGCCCTTGCCGACCAGCTCGGTGTAACGGCGGAGGTCGCGCTGCGCGCCCTCGAGCTGGGCCTGGTCGCGGGCCAGCACGCCCTCGGCCTGCTCGATCTGCGCGTCGATCTGCCGCGCGTCGAGCGTGAACAGGAGATCGCCTTCATTGACCTTGGCGCCGTCCTCGAAATGCACCGAGACGATGGTGGTCTCCAGCCGCGACTTCAGCGCCACGCTGGAGATCGGCGTGACCTGCCCGATGGCATCGACATCGACCGGAACCGATTTGCGTTCCGCCTTGGCGAGATCCACGGACACCACGCGCGGCCGCGCCGTCCCTTGCGCGGTGGCGGCGCCGCCACCCATCCATGAAGTGCGGGTCATGTAAGCCGCCCCGGCCGCAATGCCGAGAACAGCGACAGTCAGAACCAAATTGCGTTTTTTCATAAGTTTTGCACGTGCGCCGCCCGCTTCCCTTGCAAGCCGGTGCGCGTCGTCACTCCCCCGTCGGCAATTGTTGCGCCTTGTTTCTTGAGAGGGTTAGCACAGGCGGACCGCCCATGGTATGCCACCTAAGTGAAATAGTGCGGCTTCAATCCGGTCATCTGCATGCGCATCGCTACGTGGAACGTCAACTCGGTCCGGCAACGGATCGAACTTCTGGTCAGCTGGCTGAAGGAGTGTTCCCCCGACATCGTCTGTCTGCAGGAGATCAAATGCGTCGATGATGCGTTTCCCCGCCTCGAGGTCGAGGCGCTCGGGTACAATGTCGTCACGCACGGCCAGAAGACCTTCAACGGCGTCGCGCTGCTCTCGAAGCTGCCATTCGACGAAACCAAATCGGGCCTCGCCGGCGACGACGAGGACGCCCATGCCCGCTTCCTCGAAGGCGTCGTCACGCTGAAACAGGGTGTGATCCGGGTCGCGTGCCTCTATTTGCCCAATGGCAACCCCGCCAATACCGACAAATATCCGTACAAGCTCAAGTGGATGTCGCGGCTTCTTGAGTATTCGAAGGAGCGGCTGAAGGCCGAGGAGCCGTTGATCCTGGCCGGCGATTTCAACGTCATTCCGGCGGCCCGTGACGTCTACAATCCCGCCGCCTGGGCCGATGACGCCCTGTTCCGCCCCGCCACCCGCGAGGCCTTCCAGTCGCTGCTCGGCCTCGGCCTGACCGACGCGCTACGGGCGGTCAATGACGAGCCCGGCCAGTACACCTTCTGGGACTACCAGGCCGGCGCCTGGCAGAAGAACTGGGGCTTGCGCATCGACCATCTGTTGATGTCGCCGCAGGCGAGCGACCGGCTGATCGACGTCGGCATCGACAGCTATGTCCGCGCCTGGGAGAAGCCGTCCGACCACGTCCCGGTCTGGGCCGATCTCGATTTCGAGACCACCTGACCCGCCGGCTTGACCGGGAGATTAATCCCGGCGGCCCTGCACCCAGTGCTCGAGCATCTGCAGCGCCATCGCGCGATCGTCCTCGGAAGCCTTGGCGATCGCCCGGTTGTAGCTTTCCTTGATCCAGGCCTCATCCGGCGTCGCGCTGTCGCGCGCCAGCGTCAGCCACATCAGGCCGCGTGCTCGCTGCGGCGGCAGGCGGTCGCCGTTGAACAGCATCTGGCCAAGCAGCGCCTGCGCCTGATGCTGGCCCTTCTGGGCGGCGAGCCCGAGCCAGCGCGCGCCGTAGCGGAAGTCGTCCCGCGAGGCGTCCGGCGTCTTCAGGTACAGCCGGGCAAGGTCGTACTGGGCGTCGGCATTGCCGAAATAGGACGCGGCATAGGAGAACATCTCCCGCGCCCGCTCGGTGTCCGCCTTCACCTTGGAATTGGGAATGCCGCTCAGATAGTAGCGGCCGAGCGCGACGAAGGCATTGGCCACGATCGAGGCCTGCGGCGCCGACGGCGAATCCTCGGCATGCGCATTGGCGATCCGGCTGAAATACTCGAAGGCGCGCATGTCGTCCTGGATGACGCCGTCACCCTCGGCGTACATCTTGCCGAGCTTCCACTGCGCGACGGGGTGACCGCCCTCGGCCTGATACTGCAATGAGCTGAACGACGAGGTCGGCGAGGTCGCCGCAGGCGCCACCGGAGTCGCGGCCCGTTTCAGCGCGCCGGCTGTCCCCGGCTGCGGGGAAACCACAGGAAGAACCGTATCTTGTGGGTTGACCGGAGCGCCGTCGAATCCGAATCCGGGGCCCGCCACCGGGATGGCCCCTAACGCAAACGCCAATATCGTACGCCTAAACGTCCGCATAACACTGTTTCTCGTACGCGCCACCCGGATGGGTGACTGCGCCATCCACCGCCGGCCCCACTTGCTCGGCGTACTTCCACAGCGCACCAGATGTATGGTTCGTCGCGCGAGGGGCCCATTTGGTCTTACGATTTGCGAGTTCGGCGTCGCTCAAATTTACGTTAAGGGTGCCGGCGACCGCATCGATCTCGATGATGTCGCCGTCTTGCAACAACCCGATCGGCCCGCCGACGGCCGCTTCGGGTCCAATATGTCCGATGCAAAAGCCACGGGTGGCTCCGGAGAACCGGCCATCGGTGATCAGCGCAATCTTGCCGCCCATCCCCTGCCCGGTCAGCGCCGCCGTGGTCGCCAGCATCTCCCGCATGCCGGGACCGCCCTTCGGCCCCTCGTAGCGGATCACGATAACCTCGCCTTCCCTGTAGGTGCGCTTCTGCACCGCCTCGAAGGCGTCTTCCTCGCGGTCGAAGCACCGGGCCGGACCGGTAAACCTCAGGTTGGACATTCCCGCGACCTTCACGATCGCACCCTCCGGAGCGAGATTACCCTTCAGCCCGACAACGCCACCTGTCACGGTGATCGGATTGTCGGCGGGCCGCACCACATCCTGGTGCGGATTCCATTTCACGCTTTTGAGGTTTTCGGCGATCGTTCGGCCAGTGACGGTCAGGCAATTCCCGTGCAGGTGGCCATTGTCGAGCAGCGTCTTCATCAGCAGCGGAATGCCACCTACTTCAAACATGTCTTTGGCAACATAACGGCCGCCCGGCTTCAAATCCGCGACGTAAGGAGTCTTTTTGAAGATTTCGGCGACGTCGAACAAATTGAATTTAATGCCGCACTCATGGGCGATCGCCGGTAGGTGCAGCGCAGCATTGGTCGAACCACCTGAGGCTGCAACCACGGCCGCAGCATTTTCAAGGGCTTCCCGGGTGACGATGTCGCGGGGCCGGATGTTCTTCTCGATCAGCTCCATCACCTTCTCACCGGCGGCGGCGCAGAAGGAGTCGCGGATCTCGTAAGGCGCCGGGGCCCCGGCCGAATACGGAAGCGCGAGGCCGATCGCCTCGGAGACGGTCGCCATGGTGTTGGCGGTGAACTGGGCGCCGCAGGCGCCGGCCGACGGGCACGCCACCCGCTCGATCTCGTCGAGGTCCTCGTCCGACATGGCGCCGACCGAGTGCTTGCCGACCGCCTCGAACATGTCTTGCACGGTCACCGGCTGCCCGCGGAAATTGCCTGGCAGGATCGAGCCGCCATAGATGAAGATCGACGGCACGTTGAGGCGGACCATCGCCATCATCATGCCCGGCAGCGACTTGTCGCAGCCGGCGAGCCCGATCAGCGCGTCATAGGAGTGGCCACGAATCGTCAGCTCGACCGAATCGGCGATGCATTCACGCGACGGCAGCGACGAGCGCATGCCGTCATGGCCCATCGCGATTCCGTCGGTCACCGTGATGGTGCAGAACTCGCGCGGCGTGCCGCCGGCCGAGGCCACGCCCTTCTTCACCGCCTGCGCCTGGCGCATCAGCGAAATGTTGCAGGGAGCGGCTTCATTCCAACATGAAGCAACGCCGACAAAGGGTTGATGAATCTGGGCTGTCGTCAGCCCCATCGCATAGAGATAGGACCGGTGCGGTGCGCGCTCTGGGCCCTCCGTCACGTGACGGCTGGGCAGCCTGCCCTTGATGTTCGTCTTGACGTCCATCGCGACCCTGTTCCCGGCGCTCTTTCCTGCATCAACGCCGGAACCCGAAAAAATGTCCCACCGTCGGATTCAGCTACGTGAATATCCTTTCATGTCGGGGTGTGGCTAAAAAGCGGCGCGACTACGGACCGGGTGCTTTTAAGGTTAAATGTTCAAGCACCGTTGCAGCGCCGCAACAATCGTGGCCGCCGTGCAACCATGTATTACCAATCCTTATGGAAACCTGACGCGTGGCTGACCACATAGCCGTCAGATTGCCGCCTTGCGATGGAGCTCGCTTGAGTAGCGGGATTGAAGGACAGCCCTTGCTCACGGATTCAACTGTCAAACGGCGTATTCGGTGTCATCACCCGCGCATGCGCATGCGGGTGATCCAGTATTCCAGAGCCGTTTACCCGGCGGCCAGCTTCGGTGGCGATGGAGATGACCAGCACTCCGTGCGATTCCGGCCGTGCTCCTTGGCCTGGTAGAGCGCCGCATCGGCGGCCTTCATC
>NZ_JAQOSR010000110.1:0-30854 GCF_046718885.1 Bradyrhizobium sp. UFLA01-814
GCATTGATGACGTTATTCATCGAGGGGCTTGCGCTTCAGCATATTGAGGGACTGCGGTCTGCAGATTTGATTACGCCATGGGGCGCTAAGGCCCAGCACGGCAATTTCCTGACCTTCCAGACGCGGCGCGCAGACGAGATTGAGGCAAAACTTGCCGAAGTCCACGTGCACTGCGATCACCGCGGCGACCGCCTTCGCTTCGGTTTCGGGATTTGCACGAATGCAGCGGACCTCGATCAGGCACTGGCGAGAATCCGGCGTGTGATTGGCAGCTAAAGCCCGTCCGGCGCTCAATGGTGCGCAGTCTGCGGTTCTGCGCGTTCTTGCAGCCAGAAGCACCCGCGTCCGCGAGGGCTTGAACGGCTTCATCGGGAGCAGGCCGACTCGTCGATATGCCGACCATCAATGATGGAACGCCCGGTGCCGGGGCGACCGGGCGCGCTCATCAGAAATCCATCGGCGGCGTGGCTGGCGCGTGTGCTTCTGACCTCTTTGGCTTTTCGGCGACGAGGGCTTCGGTCGTGACCAGAAGCGAAGCAATCGAGGCGCCATCCTGCAGCGCGGTGCGGACGACCTTTGCGGGGTCGATCACGCCGGCCTTGACCAGGTCCTGATATTCGCCAGTCGCAGCATTGAAGCCCCAATTATAGCTCTCGTTCTCGAGCAATCTTGCGACCACCAGTGAACCGTCTTCGCCCGCATTCTCAACGATCTGGCGCGCCGGCGCCTGGAGCGCGCGGCGCACGATGTCGATGCCCGCCTTCTGGTCAGAGCTGGCGGTCTTGATGCCCTTGAGCGCCTTCTGCGCCCTGAGCAGCGCCACCCCGCCGCCGGGCAGGATGCCTTCTTCCACCGCCGCACGGGTCGCATGCAGTGCGTCGTCGACGCGGTCCTTGCGCTCCTTCACCTCGATCTCGGTCGCGCCGCCGACGCGGATCACCGCGACACCACCCGCGAGTTTTGCCAGACGTTCCTTCAGCTTCTCGCGGTCGTAACACGGACAGTTTTTCTCGTGGATCAGGATATAGGCGTCCTCGAGCTCGACCCGCATCTTTTCGGGATTGGTAACAAAATAGGGCGAGACATAGCCGCGGTCGAACTGCATGCCCTCGACCACCTCGAGCTCAGTGTTGAGGCTCTTGGCCTCTTCCACCGTGATGACGCCCTCATTGCCGACCCTCTTCATGGCATCGGCCAAAAACTTGCAGATCTCAGCGTCGCCATTGGCGGAGATGGTGGCGACCTGGGCGATTTCTTCGTTGGCGGTGACCTTCCTGGCGTGGCTCTTGAGGTCGTGAACGATCGCATCCACGGCAAGGTCGATGCCGCGCTTCAGATCCATCGGGTTCATGCCTGCGACGACCGATTTGGTGCCTTCCTTGACGATGGCCTCCGCCAGCACGGTCGCTGTTGTGGTGCCGTCACCCGCGACGTCGCTCGTCTTCGAGGCGACCTCGCGCACCATCTGCGCACCCATATTCTCGAACTTGTCCTCCAACTCGATCTCTTTCGCGACGGTGACTCCGTCCTTGGTGATGCGCGGCGCACCGAACGACCTGTCAAGAACGACGTTGCGCCCCTTGGGACCGAGCGTGACCTTCACGGCGCTGGCCAGAACATCGATGCCGCGCAGCATCTTTTCGCGCGCCTCTGTGGAGAATTTCACGTCTTTGGCAACCATGATGCGAACCTCCTTCTCCCTGAAATGATCTTCTGCGTCTCGCGCTAAGCCGCCCATTCGGCAAACGTGCGGTGCACGGGCATGCGCTCATTCAGTGGACGGAACTGCTTGCATATCCTCCTTGAGGGATTAGCCGTCACAGGATAGCAGCCGGAAACCGGCCCTGGGGCGAATTCGACTTATGAAGAAGGGGATCCGTTCAAGAGGATGGGCCCAAATTTTGGTACTCCAAAGGGGCCGGGCAAGGCCATGAGCGGTGCAGCCACGCTTCGTGATCGTGTTGAGCGACCAGCCGCAAGGCGGCATCAAGTTCCGAAAGCGCCGTCCACCGGTCGCGTACGGCTACGAGCGTCCGGGCGATCGCCAGCTCTATTGGGGCTCGCCGACGAGGAGTCCGTTCTCGATCTGGTGAGATTGGGATCGCGGCAGGCGGTAGTCGGCCGCATCCGAACGGCCGCGGCTGCCCGGGACAGCTTCACCTGTTCCAGCGGTTATCCGACCGCGGTCGTCCTATCCAGGCCCTGTTCAGGCACCGGGTTGTCCAGCCCAGCTGCGGCGCTCCCAGCAGTCGGGCTTGAGCTTCCTGGTAGGGGCCGACGTAGCGAAGCTGGGTCGGTATTTTGGGATAGATGCGTCGTATCCGCGCAACGGCACGCTCTGCGGCCTTCCTGTCGCGTTCGTCAAAGACAAATCCGAAGCCGGTGCGCAAACGGTCCGGCAGCAACTCGGCACTCAGGGTTTGATACCAGCGCGGCGGCCGCAACCATGGCCGTCCACCGGCGAAGATCTGTCGGGCCACCTCGCGCGCGGCGGTGCTGACGGACAATGTATCCGATTGCATCATCGCGGCGGTGTAGGCCGCGAATGAATCCCAATCAGCCGGCAAGTCGCTCGACGTCAGCCCGAACAATGCCCCAAGCAGCCTACTTTCGGCCCAATAGCGCTCGCGCTCTTCGACCGAGAACGGAGGCAGGATCAGGTCGTGGACGGCCAGAGCGGTGTCGACGAGGGTCGCGTGAACCCAGCGCAACGCTGCGACCTCGTTGGCGCGGTAGGGCGAGCCGCTCTCGAACGGACCGATTGCTTCGGGCAGGCGGCCGACGATCATGGTATGGCGGTGGTGCAGGTGCCGGGCAGCGGTAAGGGCCGCATCGAGCGAGCCGAACACCATCGTAAACACAACGTCAAAGGTTCGATGGAAGCGACCGATCGGATCCGCGAAGGTCCGCGAGTGCTCGGCCACGGCGGCGGCGACCCAGGGATGCGCCAGCTGAAGCAGCAAGGCGCGGCCGGCGCCCAAAAAGGTGATGGCTTCCCGGTCGATCCGCCAGGTTATCGAGCCTGGACCAAAAATGCCCTCGGCCGGTCCGGCGGCCCGAGCCCGGACGAAATCAAGAGCAAGCTCGAGGTCACTTTCGGAGACCAAATGCGCACCTTCCGAAGCAGACTCCACCGGTCTTTCAGCAAGCCAAGGCTCTCTCGAAATTGTCGCATGATCTCCACCCGCGCGGAATACGGCGGCCTGGCATTTGGTCGTACCCCATGCGGGTAAGACTGAGCCGAGTGCCGCGGCTGCTGCGGCGCCGTTTGCTGAAGAAACTGCCCCCCGCCGCCGTCTTTCATGCTCCCGCTCGAAAGCGTATTGTTCCGATCGAACGAGCTCACTCTGCAGCGCTTTCGTTCAGAGCGTATCTTGTTCTTCGATTCAAGAAACTCTCGAAACGAGACACGGGGAACGCTCATGACCGGCACAAGGCTGAAACATTACGGCTGGGGACGGGAAGGCGAAGGCATGAGCGCGGATGAGCAGGCGTTTGTCCTCGGCCGCTACCATGCCAAGTTTGGTGCTGGCGAATTCGACACGGTCACTGTTCCCGGCCTTGAAGAGCTGTCCTTGCGGGAGCCGCGCGTGGTGCCGCCAGGTTCGCTTACGCCGTTCTGCACCACCGAACGCTACGACCGCGCCGCGCACACTTACGGCAAGTCCTATCCGGATTACGTCAGGGCCATGCTCGGCGACTACGATTGCGCGCCCGATGTCGTGGCCTATCCACGCAACGAGTCGGAGATATCGGCTGTCATGGACTGGGCGGGGTCCGTCGGCGCTTCGCTGACGCCGTTCGGAGGCGGATCGAGCGTATGCGGTGGCGTCGAGCCGCAGGCCGATGGCATCAAGCACAAGGCGGCCGTCACGCTCGACCTGCGCAATCTCTCCAAGGTCGTCGAGGTCGATCCGGTCTCGCGCGCCGCATTGATCGACGCCGGCACCTATGGCCCATCGCTGGAAAACCAGCTCAAGCCGCACGGGGTCACGTTGCGGCATTTTCCGCAGAGTTTTGAATATTCGACCCTGGGCGGCTGGATCGCGACGCGATCGGGCGGCCACTTCGCCAGTCTCTACACCCATATCGACGATTTCGTCGAAAGCCTGCGTGTCGTGACGCCGGTTGGCGTCGTGGAGACGCGCCGGCTTCCCGGTTCGGGTGCGGGGCCTTCTCCCGACCGCATGTTCATCGGCTCGGAAGGAATTTTAGGCGTGATCTCGCGCGCATGGATGCGATTGCAGCGGCGTCCAAAATTCCGCGCCGGCGCATCGGTTCGCTTTCGCACTTTCTTCGATGCCGCGCGCGCGGTGCGTGCGGTCGCGCAAGCCGGCCTCTATCCCTCCAATTGCCGCATCCTGGACCCGCAGGAGGCGTTCAACACCGGTGCGGCCGACGGCAGCTCCGCCATCATGGTGCTGGCATTCGAATCGGGCGATCATCCCCTGGACGCCTGGTTCAAGCGTGCGCTCGAATGCTGCGCCGACCACCGCGGGACACCAGAGCCCGCAGAGACCGGCGACGCGCATCTCGAAGGCGCGGCAGGCATCTGGCGCAACGCGTTCATTCGCATGCCCTATGCGCGCGAATTCCTGACGCCCGCTGCCCTTATCAACGATACGTTCGAGACTGCCATCACCTGGAATCGGTTCGAAAGCTTCCACGATCAGGTCAAGGCAGCAACCGAACGCGCGATTCTGCAAGCGACCGGGGTGAAGGGTGAAGTCACCTGTCGCTTCACCCACGTCTACCCGGACGGGCCCGCGCCCTACTTCTCCTTCCACGCGCGCGGTCGGCACGGTGCGCTGCTCGCGCAGTGGCAGGCCATCAAGGACGCGGCGAGCGACGCGCTGATCGCGGCAGGCGGCACCATCACGCATCACCATGCGGTTGGCCGCGATCATCGGCCCTGGTACGACCGGCAGCGGCCACCGCTTTTTGCCGCCGCGTTGCGGGCCGCCAAGCGTGAACTGGATCCCCGCGGCATGCTCAACCCGGGCGTCCTGATCGATCCTTAAGGCGCGTGCCGTTGATGCACGTGAGGTGATCCAAAGTTCACGGTGGAGACCAAGCAAGAAGCTAAAGCGCGATGATGATTGATCCCAATCTCATCGCGCTTTAGGGGCATCCGCATTCGAAAGGCGCGGGGAGGAGGCGCACCCTCGCAGTTGCGGGCCACGATCGCCGTCTCTCATGCGAGAGTCAGTCGCGTTCGAAGATCTTGGCGCCGGGATAGACACGCCTGGCGTAAGCAACAACCAACTCCCGGTCCTGGGTCTCAAGGAACGGTGTTCGGATCTTGCACGACCCGACGACGAGGTGCCACAGGCCGTTGAGCTTCTGAATGAAGACGTTCATGTGTGGTCCTCGAAGAGCCATTCCGGCAACACTTGTTTGCTTGGTGTCCGGCTCGCGCTCTTGCAGACGTTTGCGCGTCCGGTCGGAGTAGCCGCAAGTATAAGAATCCTCCGCGGTCGCTCAATTGTACGAGCGTAAGCCCAAGCCATGAAAATGGATGAAAGGAGCTATACGAAGGTATGGCGATGACTGTGCTGGAGGTACAGCGCGTTGCGCACCGGAAGCGCTGATGATCGTCACGACTGCGAGACCACAGGGACATCCCGTCGGCCCGCATGGACTTCCGAGGAACCCCAAGGGGCTGATAACGAGGGTTGCCGAAAGGCCACAAGCGGACCGAAGCGCGCTTGTCTCCGCCCACGACTCCCCATTTCCGTCAATTTTGATCGCCATGTCAGGCGTGGATGTTTTTGCCGAAGCGTGGCGAGGGAAGTCACGCGATCAATTCTTTCAGTCAAAGTGATTTGCAGAACGCCGATGAAAAACGCTGCGCTGTTTGGCTTGTTGGCCGCGGGTGTTTGGTTCCACGACAGCGCGAGATGTCAGACGTCGCTGGCTCAGCCGCTTTCGCTTGCTCCGCCGCCGCCGTTGAGTGAACAGGAGGCGGCACCTCCGGCCGCCACCAACAGTGTTTGGCCGCCGATGGCGGCACCCAGCGTGTCGCCGCCGCGAGCGGCTGGCAAACGTCCCACGCCATCAGCAAAGAGCAATGTTGGGTCGTCACCGGCGACGGATGTCGTTCCGCCGCCGGCGGAGACCGCCAGGGGTTCGGTTCCACCCCGAGCCGCAAAAGATGCGCCGCCACTGGCATCCGGCGCGGGCGCCCCACCATCTGCCACTGTCAAGGACGCGCCGTCGGCGTCCGACGACGTCTCGCCAGCACCGGTGATCGACAGGCAGCGGCCGTTGGCCAAGCCGGGCACCGATTACGATGGCTTTAGCGTCGGCATTGTCGACGACAATGACGCGTCAAGCCGGACGACGCGACCCGTCAGGTCGCACCCGGCAAAGCAGTCCAAGCGCGGTCAAGAAGCGGATCGTGTCTCTGGGCAGCAATCGGTCGATCCCACGGAAGATGACAAACTAAAGGGCAAGCTCACGATTTGCCGCGGCTGCAAGTAGCAGGTCGCCGCTCCGGTTGCGTTCGTCAATTGGCCCACCGGACAGCCGATCCCAACGCCGCGCCGAACACAGGCCCCGAAGCTTCTTATAGTTTGCTGGAATGGCCGTTGTTTGGCTGTAGCTAGCTCAAACTTGCCCATGATGGAGAGTTAAAGTTTTTCAGATGGTTAGAAGGCCGCGTGTGCACAACGTGTGCACCAGAAGATCAAGAAAAATCTATCGAGGGTAAGTGCGGATCGGCGTTCATTGGGTGCGTGAGCCCTGCACAAGTTTCGATAGGTTGGTGAGTCAGGCGCAAGGGTAGGGGGTGACACACAACTTGAGGGCGGTTCGTGCTCAGGCGGTGCTCAGTGTTCGGTCTACGCCGGAGTTCTGCCGATCAAAGTGAAGAGAAAGATTGAGCAATGATGTCGGGGTTTCGAGTCGCCCACCCCGCTAATACGACTCCTCACATTCCTTTCACCCGATTTGGATGAGCTTCTTGGCCGACCAGCGCGTTGCGTGCAATACGCCGAGGGAATGCCATGACAGACCGTCGATATCCGACCTCGGTGCCAATCGATCTAACTCCAGCCGCCTGAAAGGATGGCTGCGGAATCCTGTCCGACATCCGGAGCCGGACGCAGACGCCCCTCGAAGTCCGCCGCCCTTCCCGGAGTTCGTGCCGTCACAACGTCGCCGACCCTCGGCGTTTCTGTGCGCAGCGAGCCGAGGGTGGCCTCGACCTGTTCGTTGGCTACCCACTCAGAAGGGCTCAGAATTCGGTCCGCGATGAGATCCGACGCATGAAGTCTTTTGAGCCATGACGCCGTGGTGTCGATCGGGAACACCTTCTGAAGTTCGGCGGCGAGTTCGTCGGCGCAATCGGCGCGCAGCGCGAAGCTGGCGAACCGCGGATCCCTGGCAAGGTCCTCCCGCTGCAGGGCGGAGCACAGCCGGCCGTACTGCGCCTCCGTCACGAGAGTGACCATGATCCAACCGTCGCTCGTCCGGTAGCTGCCGGCTGGCACGTTGAGGAGACGAGGCGCGCCGCCTTCGAGAACGTGTTCCGCGAACTTGTGACCAAGCAGCGCTGCGGTCGATTGCGAGAGGCTGACGTCGATGTGCCGGCCATTGCCGACCGCATTGCGGGCAAACAGCGCGGTCGAAATGGCCTGAAATCCGTATAGACCGGTGCAGACGTCGGAAAGCGTGGCCCCGACCCGATGCGGGATCCCGTCGGCGCCCACGTTGACCGCGACAAGGCCGACGAACGCTTGGCCGACGGAGTCGGAGCAGGGGCGCTGCGCGTAGGGGCCGTCCTGTCCGAAGCCGCTGATCGAGAGATAGATGAGGCGGGAATTGTCGCGGCTCAGCGCATCGTATCCGAGGCCGAGGCGATCCATCACCCCCGGACGGAAGCCCTCGACCAACACGTCAGCTGTTGCCGCCAGCTTGCGCGCGGTGGCGATTGCCTCGGGCTTCTTGAGGTCGAGAACGAGGCTGCGCTTGCCACGGTTGTAGACGGCCGACAATGCCGAATGACTGCCGTAGGTCGTACCCAGACGACGCGACCAATCGCCTTCAGGAGGTTCGACCTTGATCACGTCGGCGCCGTTCGCGGCGAGGAGATAGCCCGCGTACGGCGAAGCCACGCCCTGACCGAAGTCGAGGACGCGCAGTCCGCGAAACGGCGCTTCGTGGGTTGGCTGCAAGGACGCGGTCATGTTCGTTGCTCCGGTATCAGGACGATCTTGCCGACGACCTCCCGGCTTTCGACGCGGCGCATCGCTGTAGCGAAGTCCGCGAGCGGCAGCGAACCGTCGACGGGCGCGCGTAATTTTCCGGCTTCGAAGAGGTCGAACATCTCTCCATAAAGGATGCGGACCTTCTCACGCAGCGCGACATCCGCCTTAGTCTTGCCCCACGCCATATAGAATCCCCAGTACAGACCGATCACGGTGAGGTTCTTCACCAGGACTATGTTCGCGGGAATCTCCGGAATGCGGCCCGCGGCGAAGCCCATCGGAATCAACCGCCCGAGCGGAGCGACGCAGCGCAGGGACTCGTCGAAAATGTCGCCGCCCACTGGATCGAACACGACGTCAGCGCCGCGGCCGCTGGTGATCTCAAGCACGCGATCCCGGAATCCGCCAGTGCGGTAGTCGATGGCGTGATCGGCACCGAACCGCTTCGCCGCTTCGATCTTCCGTTCGCCTCCAGCTGTCGCGATGACCGTTGCTCCCAAAGCGCGCCCGACCTCGACGGCGGCCAAACCACTGGCGCCCGCCGCGCCGTGGACGAGCAGGGTCTCGCCGGATTGAAGGTTCGCGCGCCACTTAAGGCCGGCATAAGCCGTCGCGTAGATGGTCGGGAAAAGTGTCGAGCCTTCGAAGCTCAAGGAATCGGGGATACGGAAGACATTGGCCGCATCGACGATCGCTTCCTCGGCGAACCCGCCGGAAGGAAGGCCGGCGCACACGCGGTCGCCGATCTTGAGATCGGTTCGGACGTCGGGCGCGATTTCGCTGACGACGCCGCCGATCTCGGTGCCGGGCACGAACGGAATACTCGGCCGGTTTTGATGCTTGCCGGCGATGAAGAGGAGGTTCGCGAAGCTCACGCCTGCGGCTCGTACCGAGATCCGAATGGTGCCAGCCTCGATCGCCGGAGGAGTGGTTTCATCGTAGACGAGTTCGTCGATCCCGCCGAAGCTATGTCCTATCACCGCGCGCATCGTCAAATCTTTCCCACCTGACCGTGGCGGCCGGCCCCAGAGGCAAAGCGACCGGCCCCGGCCTGCGCTTCCTTGGCGCGTGCTTCGACGGAGAGTTCGGTCTCCAGAGCGATGGCGTCCTTCTCAGACAGGTTCCACTGGCGGATCGCTGACATCCTGTCTGACCGCATCGCGATCTGTGGAAACGCCGATATCTGATGCGCGAGCTCCACCGCGGTGCTCAGCGCCTTGCCCGTCGAAACAAGGCGGTCGGCGAGCCCCATCGCAAGCGCTTCCGCGCCGGTGACCTTACGTGCCGTCAGCAGCATGTCTAGCGCTCGGCCTGCGCCGACGAGACGCGGCAAACGGACGGTCGTTCCGTCGCTCATTGGGACGCCCCATCGCCGGGAGAGAACGGCGAAGGTGGCAGTCTCCTCTGCAACGCGGAGATCGCATCTAAGGGCGACACCGAGGCCTCCTGCGCAGGCGTAGCCCGCAACGGCGGCGATGACGGGCTTCGACAGTATGCCATGGCACGGGCCATCCGGATCGCCGGCCCATGGTTTGTATTCGTGGCCCGCGGCGAGCTCCTTCAGATCCGCGCCCGCGCAAAAATGCCCACCGGCGCCGGTCAGCACGGCGACGGCCTGGCTATCTTCGCGGTCGAAGTCCCGCAACGCCTTCGCAAGCGCCGCGGCTGTCTCGTTGTCGAGAGCATTGCGGACTGCCGGACGATTGATGGTGATGACCGTGATCGGCCCGTCGTTCTCGATCAACAGCTTCGGATCGTCCGCCATGTCTCGATCAACCTCCTCAAGTCAGTGGGTCTTGAGCAACGGGCATTCACTTTCCTCGACTGGCCGCCAGGCCTTATCGCCGGGGATCGTCGCGACGATCTTCCAATAGTCCCAAGGACCCTTCGATTCCTCAGGCTTCTTGACCTCGGTCACGTAGAGGTCGCGCAGCAGGCGACCGTCGGCCCGGATCCTGGCGCCGTGGGTGAAGCCGTCTTCGACAGGCATCTCGCGCATCATCGCCGTCACCTTGTCTGCGTCATCGGTGTTCGTCGCCGCGACCGCTTTGAGATAGTGCAGGACAGAACTGTAGACGCCGGCTTGAACGATGGACGGCGGCCGGCCCATCTTGTCCCAGAAGCGCTTTGCGAACTTTCGGCTACCGTCGTCGAGATCGTGATAGTAGGTCGTCGACGAGATCAAGCCTTGTCCGTCCTTCAGACCCATGGCGTTTACGTCGTTGATGAACATCAGGAACGTGACGACCTGCGTGTTCGGGCCGATAACCTTGTATTCCTGCGCCTGCTTGATGGCATTGCTGGTGTCGCTGCCCGCGGTCGCCAGCGCCATGACCTTGGCGCCAGATCCCTGCGCCTGAAGCAGATACGATGAGAAGTCGGGCGTATCCAGCGGTGCACGGACGCCGCCTACCATTTTGCCGCCGCCGGCCTGGATCCGCTTCGTCGCTTCAGCTTCCATCGACTTGCCGAAGGCGTAGTCCGCCGTGATGAAGAACCAGGTGTCTCCGCCGCGCTTCAGGACGCCCTCCGGGGGCGCCGCAGCGAGCGCGTAGGTGTCGTACATCCAGTGAAAGCTGTAAGGCGAGCAAGCCTTCGGTGATCTCCGCCGTCGCCGGGCCCGACAGCAAGATGATCTTCTTCTTCTCGCGCGAGACGTTCTGCATCGCCAGAGCCGCCGCGGACGAGCCGCCGTCCGCGATTACATCGACTCCTTCCGCGTCATAGGCCTTTCTTGCAAGGTTCGATGCGATATCGGGTTTGTTGGCGTGGTCACCTGAAACGACCTCGATCTTCGCGCCGGCGACCTTACCGCCGAAGTCTTCCGCAGCGAGTTCGGCAGCGACGATGGATCCCTTGCCCCCCGCATCGGCATAGATTCCGGTCATGTCGTTGAGGATGCTGATGCGAACGACATTGTCCGATACCTGGGCGAGAGCCGAGGACGACATGAAGCCTGCGACCAGGGCAGTCCCCAATGCGGCGATTGATTTTCTTTTCATCGTCTTCTCCCTTCGGTTTTTTGCCTGAACGATCGCGCCGTCTTCGACGAAACGATCGATCTCTGATTGCGAATATCCGTGCTCCGCGAGCACCTCCGTGGTGTGTTCGCCCAGCCGGGGCGGAGCGGGCAGGCGGGTGCCTGCGGCCGACGTGCCGGGGAGCAGCGTAAGGGGCAGCCCTTCGAATGCGCCGCCCTGCAGCGTCGCCTGCAGTCCCGAAGCGCGGACGTGCGGATCGTCGAGAAACTCTCGATAGCCCTGCACGGGACCGCACAGCACGTCGTGCCGTTCGAACGTCTCGATCCAGTACACGCTCGGCCTGGTATGGAGGATACGTGCGACTTCCGCCGTGATCTCGCCTGCATGGTCGAGACGTCCAGCTTCCGTCACGAATCTCGGGTCCAGGATCCAATCCGCCTTGCCTAGCGCCTTGCAGATGCCGTGGAACATCGCGTTTGACACGCAGGAGAGATTGATGTGTCCGTCCGCAGTCGCGAAAGTTCCGATCGGCACACTCAAGGGCACATTCGGCTGACCGCGGCGGTGCAGCGCGTCGTCGACGATCGGCGTGGCTTGAAAGGCCGCGGCGACCTCGACTAGCGAAATTTTGACGTGCTGCCCGCCTCGCTTCGTGAGGCGGCGATAGAGGGCCGCGCCTACCTGTTGCGCTGCATAGACGCCGGCAGCCGTGTCGACGGCCAACATTCCGATGCGTCGCGGCGTGTCTTGCGCGTCGCGATTCATTTCCATCATTCCGGTAAAGCCTTGAATGATGGTGTCGGTGGCTGGTCGCTTTTCGTAGGGGCCGGCCCCGAAACCGAGAATCGAGACGTAGATGAGAGCCGGATTGTCGGGCCGCAACTGGTGGTCAGCGATCTGAAGACGATCGACGACGCCCGGCCGGAAATTTTGGATGACGATGTCGGTGCTCTTGGCGAGCCTCACCAAGAGGGCGCGCCCTCGCTCTCTGGTTCCATCAATGCAGACGGCGCGCTTGCCGATGTTCGGAACCAGACTGAAAGCCGTGTGCCCGTCAACGGCACCGCCGATTGCGCGCGCCCAGTCGCCCGACGGAGGCTCGACCTTGATCACCGACGCGCCACCTCGCGCGAGGATCGCGCCGCAGTAGGGGCCGGCATAGCCCTGGCTGACGTCAAGCACGCGTAGGCCGGCGTAGTCGTCCAGCATGGCGGCCTCCCTAGATACCGAGTAGTATGTTGCAGGATACCGAGTAGTATGTTTGACTGTCAACATCGTTCGAGGGAGAGCAGGTCGTTGAGCAAGATAGGCAAGGTCGAAGCAGGGGAACCGCTAGTCGACCGACGCGTCGAAGTTCTGGACGCAGCCGCGCGCGCGTTCATGAGGCAGGGATTTGCCGCGACTTCGCTTGACCGGGTGAGCGACGAGATCGGCTCGACCAAGGGCGCGATCTATTACTACTACCGGAGCAAATCCGAGCTGTTCTTTGCGGTCCATCGCCGTGGGATGGAGTTGACCAACGCGGCAATCCGCCCGCCCTTCGAATTGCAGGTCGCCCCGCGAGAGCGGCTGCACGGCATGGCTTTCGCGCACACGCTGCTAGTCATCGATCACCTTCCGTACCTCCGCGTGATCGCCCAGGGACTGGAAATGCATCTGCTCGAGCGCACCAACGAAAGCGAACGAGCGGAGCTCGCGGAAGTGGCGGCGCTGCGGGAAGCCAACGAGAATCTCTACATTCGCGTCATCAAGGAAGGCGTGGCGTCTGGAGACTTCCGCAACGTCGATGCGAAGCTCGCGGCCAAGCCATTGCTCGGGGCGCTCAATTGGACGTCTCGATGGTATCAACCTCGCGACGGCGAGACGCAGGCAAACAAGAAGAAGCTGGCTCAATCGATCGCGGATTTCGTCACGGCTGGCCTGGAGGCGAAGAAGTGAAGACAAAGAGCCACGAAACAGGCGCTGATGTCGCAGCGTATCGCGCCATAGACTTGATTTATCACTCCTACCTGACTGGCCTCATTCTCAAGGTGTCGTCGCAAGCGGGGCCGCACCGCGCAGCAGAAATCGTATTCCGTACCTTCCGCCGTCAACAACTGGCCCGCTTCCTTCCCGGTCTGAAGAAACTCGGACTTGACGGTTTGCCGAACGCAGTGGCCTGCGCACAGTATCACTACCTGTCCAATCAGGTCGGCGGCGTGAAGGTCGAATACGTCTACGAAAGCGACAAAAAGGCGTGGGTCCGGTACCCGCCGCCGCGATGGATCTGGTCGGGTACCGCGATCTGCGGGATCCCTTCCGACGTATCGCGCGCCATGCTACGGGGATGGCACGCCAACAACGGCGTCGTTCTCGGCAATCCGCGACTGGGTTTCGTCTGCACCGGCCAGACCGTCGATGGGCAGCCCGGGTTGGAGGGTTACTACAAGGAGTGGGATCACGACCTGGCTCCCGAGGAGCGGCTGCAGTTCTCGCCGGGAGAGCGTTGCCCGGCCTTCGATCCGGAGCGTGCGCCCAAACTTCCCGAAAATACCTGGCCCGAAGAACGCCTGCTCAAGGTGCTACGCAACTACTCGATGGAGTACGTTACTTCGATCGTCCCGGAGGCCGTCGTTACTCTCGGTCCGGACGAGGGCGGGCATCTAGCTGGCGCAGCGGCCAGGCTGACCGGTATGCATGCTTTCGACGAAGTCGCGACGCACCTCGGCGGCGTCGAGCCGGGCGCCGCCGGCTTCGCGAAGGCGTTCGCGCGGATCGCGCGCGGGCAGGGCGACGACGCCGAACTGAGCCAGGACGGAAACGGCTTCACCGTCCGTCAGACGTCGTGGCGTCTGATGTCGGAACGAGAGAACCTCTCGCCGTCGGTGTTCGACGCCTGGAATGAACTCTGGGTCGGCGCCGCGCTGGCGCACGATCGGTTCATGAGGATCGACGTCACTGAGCGGCGGGATCGGGGCGACGCATACTGGGCGTGGCGCTTCCGCTGAAGGTCGTTCGCCAGTCCAGTTTGTCGAGCGCGCCGGCGGCCAACGCCTCTCGCAGCCTGAATTTCTGGACCTTGCCGGACGCAGTCAGCGGAAACTCGGTACAGGCGAACCAGAGCGTCGGCGATTTGTGGTGCGCCATCGCCCCGCGGCAGTGCTCGATCAGCTTCTCCGTGCATCCGTACGCGTTCGGTGACAGGCGGACGGCGGCCGCTACGACCTCTCCCCACTTTTCGTCCGGAGCCCCGAACACTGCGATATCGGCGACGTCGGGATGCCGCAGAAGGCAGGCTTCGATCTCGACCGGATAGATGTTCTCTCCGCCGCGGATGATCATGTCCTTCAGCCGGCCGGTGACGCGCAGGTACCCGCGCTCATCAAGCGTCCCAAGGTCACCTGTGCGCAGCCACCCGTCCGCCGTGATGGCCTGGCGCGTGTCCTCGGGCGCTTCGAAATAGCCAATCATCGTCTGATAGCCGCGGACCTGAATCTCGCCCTCGCTGCCGATCGGCCGCACCCGCAGATCGATCGGATCCGCGATCCGCACTTCGACATTCCAGAGCGGCTTTCCGACGGTGTGGACAAGCTCCGTCTCGGGGTCGTCGACGCTTGTCTGGGCGACAATCGGGCTGAGTTCAGTCTGGCCGAAGACTGTAAGGACAGAAAGACCGAGCGCTTCCTTCACCCGCCGATGTATCTCTGGGCAGACCGGAGCGCCTCCGGACAGCGCGACGCGCAACGACGAAAGGTCGCGCGGTGCGGTCTTCATAGCGTCGATCAGCGCGAGCAACATCGTCGGAACTCCGAATATGATCTCGGCTTTTCTCGCTTCGATAGCCTGCAGGACCGTAGGCGGATCGAAGAACAGCGGTAGAATCAATGTGGCGCGTGAAGTCATGCATCCGAGAACGCTCATCACAGATCCCGCCGTGTGAAAGAGCGGCATCGGGCTGAGCAAGACGCCGTTTTCCAGTCCGGCCTTGGCCGCGATGTAGCTCGCGTTCGTCACCAGGCCGCGGTGATGGAGCAGGGCGCCCTTGGGACGGCCTGTGGTCCGGACAGTACTGGATCTGCGCAGCATGTCCCGGGTCGATCTCGGGCAGTTTCGTAGCTGGCGCGCTCCGGATCTCCTCGAGCCACCCTTCGAAGGAGTAGCACTTGAGGCCGATCTTCTCCATGTCGCGGGCGACGGCGCCGATGTCGACGCCGCGGAAGCTCGACAGATGGAAGAGGGCGGAGGCCTTGGACTGACGCAGCACGAACTCCAGCTCGCTCGGCTTGAATGCCGGATTGGCTGTCACAAGGATCACGCCAGCGAGCGCGCGATAGCCTTGGGAAAGTAAGCCAAGCAATAGACCGGCTAGAGTATTCGGGTGCCCTCAGTTTGCCTTGCGCGCTGAGAGACCCTCAAGCCAGTTATCAACGCTACAAGCTCCTCCGGATTCTCTCTCACAACATTGTGCCCGCAAGCGAACGATTTGACCGTCCACTCCGGATCTTTAAGCAGGGCTTCGTAGGTCGGAGTAAACGGAGTGTCCTTCCAGCCGGTAGCATAAATGAAGACTTTTTCCTTCACGCTCTTCCATCGATCGCATAGGCGTATCGCCTGGCGAAAGCAGGCGAACGGATGGGGGGTACATCGGGGATCCATGTGTGCGGGCGGCGCAACCCGAAATCCATCCAGTTCCGATCTTTCAAGTGCGAGATGCCGATAATTGTCTCCGGCCAGATCCCACCAGGAGTCTCCATCTTTCGGCACGAAGGCATCTATGTACACGAGAGCCGAAATCCGCTCGGACATCTTGTCGGCAACTCCGCTGATGACCATCCCCGCGTAGCTGTGCCCGCAAAGGATAACATCCGTCAAATCTTCAAATCGAAGGACGTTTGCGACGTCCTCGATATGTGTATCGAGATTGATACTCGAATTGGCAAGGTGAACCCTTTCCCCCAGGCCCGTCAGCGTCGGCGTAACGACGTGATAGCCCTGCGCGCGAAGCTTTTGCGCAATCGTTGTATTGCGCCAGCCGCCCTGCCACCCCCCGGGGACAAGCACTATATTAGTCATCGCGAAACAATCTTTCCCGTTCCGGATTTCAAGAGCGAGTCAGCACCGTTCGCCGGGTCAACTCATCGGCATAGTCCATCAGCTTGTCCGAAGCGTCCGCCGCGCGCTGTTCATCGCCAAGCGCCACAGCTTCAAACACATTGGCGTGGAGTTTGGCCGCCACAGGTACGTCATGTATGACCCTGTTGTGGAGATAGTAGAAGCGACGTGCCATCGCATGGCAGGGGACGATCGCTGCTGCCGCAAACGGATTCCGCGCGCATTCCGCGAGAAACCGCTTCGCTTCATAGTGATAGCGCAAGAATTCCATGACGTTTATGTCGCGCATTCCTTCAAAATAGCGCGCAATCTGGACGCACTTGTTGCGCTCCTCCGGAGTTGCCCGCCGCGAAGCGGATACAGCAATCAGGCGCTCCAGTTCCCGGCGCATTTCCAGCATGAGGATCTGTTGCATGACATCGACTTGCGTCACTTTTGCTCCGCTTCGCGGAACAATTTCGACGAGATGCTCGGCTTCCAGGCGCTTTAGCGCCTCACGTACTGGAGTGCGGCCCAGCTCCAGTCTTTCGCTCAACTCAGTTTCAGACCAAACGGTCCCCGGCTTCAATTCCAGCGTGACGATCATTTCCTCAAGTCTTCGACGGGCCTCTTCGGCCTGATGCGACTCCGATCGCGATCGGGCGAGCCCCGGGAGTATCGCCTGAGAATTCTTCAGTCCGGAAATGGCGCGCTCGTCGGTGAGGGCGCCTGTCAGGGCACGCCGTTCGGAAGCGCTCTTTCGTCCTCTGGCCAATGCTGGTGCCTTCGCAAAGGGGGAATCAAAGCATATCAACCACTATGATATGTCACAAAAAAGCTGCCGCTCGCAAGAGCGATCTTTCAGCAACTGGTTCTCTGAGGAGCATCGGCCCGCGCCTTCAGTCCACATTCTCGAAATTCGCTCCCCAAGCGCAGCGGCTCGAGAATCGATGAGGTCGCCGGAGGCTCGTTGATCTCGATTTCCAGGCGACCGAGAAATTAGCCCAAACGGGCGGTTGACCGATCGCGCGATTTGTGACATGTTATAAAAACATTATAAAACGCCGGATCGTCCCGACGGGCTGCGGCGCCGGTCAGGATGGACAGCCAGGGAGCGACAAGTGGCGGACGTGACACATCATGAAGCGGAACTGGGAGACGTCCGCATTCACTATGTCACCGCTGGTTCCGGGCCGCCGTTGGTCCTGCTGCATGGATGGCCGCAGACCTGGTACACGTGGCGCTATGTAATTGATGACCTGGCCGGCCAGTATTTTGTCATCGCCCCGGACCTTCGTGGTCTCGGAGATTCGTCCCGACCGGTCTCTGGATATGACAAGCGGACGGTTGCCGACGATGTCTGGCGGGTCGTCAGCCGTGACCTCGAATTGCGGTCCTTTTACCTGGTGGGCCACGATTGGGGAGGGCCTGTCGCCTACGCGCTCGCCGTCGCACACCCGGACGCGGTAACGCGTCTTGCCATTCTCGATGTAACTATTCCTGGCGATGGGACTACGAACTTCAGCCAGTCGGGCAAGCGTTGGCATCACGGCTTTCACGCAACAAGAGATTTGCCCGAAGCCCTGACCGCGGGGCGAGAGGACGTGTATCTCGAGTGGTTCTTCCGCAACTTCGGCGCGACGCCGACCGCTGTTTCTCCGGACGACGTCGCAGAGTACCTCAGGACCTACCGCATGCCGGGAGCGTTGCGCGCCGGGTTTGAATACTACCGCGCGCTCGAACGCGACAGCCTCGATAACCGCAAAAGTCCAAAGCTCCAGATGCCGGTACTGGCTCTTGGCGGAGCTTGCTCATGGGGACGCGGGCTGGAAGTCGTCGAGTCTCTACGGCGGGTTGCCCGCGATGTTCGGGGCGGAGTCGTTGAGGGGGCGGGCCACTGGATACCGGAAGAGCAGCCGGAGCAGTTGGTCAAGGCATTCAAAGCATTTTTTAGGGAAAGCCAACGAGAGCAACTCGTTAAAACCGGGAGGGTGTCATGTTGAATCGCAGAGTAGTTCTGGGCTCGCTTGCTTCGACCGCCGCTTTGGGGCCGATGATCTTGTCCAGTCGGGCACGTGCGGCGGAGTTCAACATCAAGTTCGGTCATGACTTGACACCCGATCATCCCATGAATGTACGCGCGCTGGAGGCCGCAAAACGGATTTCAGAAAGGTCATCGGGGCGAGTGGAGCTCGGCGTCTTTCCGAGCAATCAACTCGGCGGTCAGACCGATATGATCTCTCAGGTGCGCAGCGGCGCAACGGAGTTCGTCGCGATGTCGGGCGTAATCCTGGGCGGCTTTGTGCCGGTGGCAGCCATCAGCGGCGTCGGCTTTGCATTTGCAGACTACAGGCAAGTATGGGGCGCGATGGACGGTGCGCTGGGTAAGCACATCAAGTCCGCCATCGAAAAGGCTGGCCTCGTTGCATTCGACCACGTCTGGGACAACGGGTTCCGCCAGACGACGACAGGCACAAAGCCGATCGCGACGCCGGCAGATTTCGCCGGCTTCAAGGTTCGTGTCCCGGTCGCGAAGCTATGGACGTCGCTCTTCGAGGCGCTTGGTGCCTCGCCGGCAAGTATCAACTTCAATGAGGTTTACGGCGCCTTGCAGACGAAGATCGTGGACGGAATGGAGAACGCACTGGCGACCCTGTTCACGTCGCGAATCTATGAGGTTCAGAAATATTGCTCGCTGACCAACCACATGTGGGACGGATTCTGGATGACCGGGAATCGAACCGCGTGGCAGCGATTGCCCGCTCCACTCCAGGATATTGTCCGCGACGAGCTCACGAAGGCGATTATGGACGAGCGGGCCGACACCGAACGGCTCAACGATAGCCTGAGGCAAGAACTCGAGAAGAAGGGAATGTCCTTCAATACGACTTCTTATCCCGCTTTCCGCGAGGCCCTGACGAAGGCCGGGTTCTATTCGAAATGGAAGACCGCTTTCGGGAACGAGGCCTGGGACATCCTGGAAAAATCGGCAGGGCGGCTCTCTTGAGTGCGATGATCCAGACCGACGAGGCCGGAAGCGGCCTGACGATGCGAGGATGCACAGTCAGGTCGCCGCGATTGGGTGTGCTTGAGGCACTGCTCGGGGGTGGGGTCGAGCTCGCAGCGGCACTGCTGGTGTTCGCCGAGATAGTAATCCTGTTTGCGGGCGTAGTTGCCAGATACGGGGTTCAACGGCCGCTGGTCTGGTCCGATGAACTCGCGTCGATCCTGTTCCTCTGGCTCGCAATGCTCGGATCGGTGATCGCCTTCCGCCGCAACGAGCACATGCGCATGACCGCGCTTGTCAACAAGATGGCGGCCACGCAGCGCGCATTTCTGGACGTGTTCGCGACCGGAGCGGCGCTGGCCTTCCTGCTCATGGTGGCAAGGCCGGCCTGCGAATATGCCATGGAGGAGGCGTATATCACCACGCCTGCCCTGGAGATCGCCAATTCCTGGCGCGCGGCCGCATTGCCGGTCGGCACGGCCCTTATGGCGGTGTTCGCTCTGCTTCGGCTTGCACGAGTGGGGTCGCCGAAGATGGTCGGGGCGGCGCTCGGTGCTGTTGCCCTGATTGTCGGGGCGTTCTGGCTTTCTGAATCGCTGTTTCAGCAGCTCGGAAATCTCAACCTGATCATATTCTTCGTGGGCGTCGTCATGGCCGCGGTCTTCGCTGGTGTGCCGATCGCATTCGCGTTCGGGCTGGCCGTGTTCGGCTATCTCACGTTAACGACGCACACGCCCCCGATGGTCCTTGTCGGCCGCATGGACGAAGGGATGTCGCATCTGATCCTGCTGGCGGTGCCGCTGTTTGTGTTTCTCGGTCTTCTCATGGAGATGACCGGCATGGCGCGGGCGATGGTGGCCTTCCTCGCAACCCTCCTGGGCCATGTCCGGGGCGGACTGCACTACGTCCTGATAGGGGCCATGTATCTGGTCTCCGGCATCTCTGGTTCCAAGGCTGCCGACATGGCAGCGGTCGCTCCCGTGCTGTTCCCGGAGATGATCAAGCGCGGGGCCAAGCCTGGAGACCTTGTCGCCTTGCTGTCGACCACCGGGGCGCAGACCGAAACTGTGCCACCAAGCCTCGTGCTTATTACGATCGGTTCCGTCACCGGCGTATCAATCGCCGCGCTGTTCACCGGTGGTTTGTTGCCCGGTATCGTGCTCGCCATCGCGCTTGGCTTCGTCGTGCATCGTCGATATCGCCGCGAGGACCCTGGCTCCGTGAAACGTTCGGGCTGGCGCGAGATCGGCCGCGCCTTCCTTGTAGCGTTGCCCGCACTGGCGCTGCCGTTCGTCATCCGCGCTGCGGTGGTGGAGGGGATTGCGACCGCAACCGAGGTGTCGACGATCGGCGTCGTCTATGCGGTGGTCGCGGGTCTTCTGATTTATCGGCAGTTCGATTGGAACAGGCTTGGGCCGATGCTGGTCGACACCGCCTGCCTCTCCGGGGCGATTCTGCTGATCATAGGCACCGCGACCGGCATGGCTTGGGGCCTCACTCAGTCTGGATTCTCGCGCTCGCTCGCGACGGCGATGACCGGTCTTCCCGGCGGTGCTATGACCTTTCTGGTCGTGTCGATCTTCGCCTTCATCCTGCTTGGCTCGGTGTTGGAGGGGATTCCCGCCATCGTCCTGTTCGGTCCTCTGTTGTTTCCCATCGCCAAGGCCGTGGGCATTCACGAGGTGCATTACGCGATGGTGGTCATCCTGGCCATGGGGATTGGCCTCTTCGCGCCGCCGTTCGGGGTCGGCTACTACGCTGCCTGCGCAATCGCCCGCATCGAGCCCCACGAAGGCATGAAGGCGATCTGGGCCTACATGCTGGCGCTCTTGATCGGGACTGCTGTAATCGCTGCGGTGCCCTGGTTATCCATCGGCTTCCTCAAATGATCAAAGCCTCATCAATCTGCGGAAAACAATCATGACGCGCGCCTGTATCGTTGGGTGGACCCACACGCCATTCGGAAAGCTCGAGGATCCGGATGTGGAAAGCCTTATCGCACGCGTTTCGGGCGCCGCACTGGACCATGCGGAGATCACAGCCAGCGACGTCGACGGCATCTTCGTCGGCGTCATGAACAACGGATTCTCCAAACAAGGTTTCGAGGGTGCGCAGGTGGCGTTGGCGCTTCCGGAGCTCGCGTATGTGCCCGCCACTCACGTCGAGAACGCCTGCGCGACCGGTTCGGCAGCACTCTATGCCGCCCTCGATTTTGTTGACTGTGGTCGTGGTCGCATCGCGCTGGTCGTCGGCGCCGAAAAGATGACGGCCAGGCCCACCGCGGAGACCGGTGACATTCTGCTCAGCGCCTCATACCGGAAGGAGGAGGCCGGCATTGCCGGTGGCTTTGCCGGTGTGTTCGGCCGTATCGCGCAGAACTATTTCCAGCGATACGGCGATCGCAGCGATGAACTCGCCCATATTGCCGCCAAGAACCACAGGAATGGTGTAGGCAATCCATTCGCGCAAATGCGGCGCGACTTTGGATACACTTTCTGCAACACCGTCAGCGACAAGAATCCCTTTGTGGCGGCGCCATTGCGGCGCACCGACTGCTCGCTGGTTTCCGATGGTGCGGCAGCGCTGGTGATCGCTGAAGAGGAGACCGCCGCGAAGCTCGCGCGCGCTGTACGCTTCCGCGCACGCCAGCAGGTTAATGACATTCTGCCGTTGTCGCGGCGTGATCCGATCGCATTCCAGGGGGCGCGGCTCGCCTGGGAGAAGGCGCGCCGGGAGGCGGGTGCGACCCTCGACGATCTTAGCCTCGTCGAGACTCACGACTGCTTCACCATAGCCGAACTCATTGAATATGAGGCGATGGGGCTCGCGGTACCCGGCGAAGGATTCCGTGTGGTGCGCGAGGGGATTGCGGAGAAAGGCGGAAGGCTGCCCGTCAATCCGTCCGGGGGACTGAAGTCAAAGGGGCATCCGGTCGGCGCGACCGGCGTCTCCATGCATGTGATGGCCTGCTTGCAGCTGATGAATGAGGCTGGCGACATGCAGATTGGCGGCGCCGATCTCGCTGGCGTGTTCAACATGGGCGGCGCCGCGGTCGCCAACTATGTCTCGATCCTGGAGCGCGCGAAATGACGAACGCGTCTGCACCATATGGTGGTGTCGCTCCCGTGTCGAAGCGGGTGATGAACCTCGCGCATCTCGTGCGGCAAGCGGCGCGCAGTCAGCCCGCCGGGATCGGGCTGGTTTGGGGCGAGGCCACCTGGACGTGGCAGGAGCTTGATCGCCGGATTGATGCGATGGCCGCGGCCCTCTCCGCCCGAGGGGTGGGGAAGGGCGATCGGGTGCTGGTGCAATCGAAGAACTGCAACCAGATGTTTGAGTCGATGTTCGCCTGCTTTCGTGTCGGCGCGGTGTGGGTCCCGACGAACTTTCGGCAAACCCCGGAGGAAGTTGCATGTCTCGGGAGAGCGAGCGGGGCGGCAGCCATGATCTGCCACAGCGATTTCCCCGATCATGCGGCCGCGGCACGCGCTGCAGCGCCGAGTATCCGGTTTCCGGTTTCAATCGGTGCGTCGAGCTTTGGAGAGGATTATGACGAGCTCGTGCGCCGTCATAAGGGCGTCGCCGTCACCGAGGCCGCGGTCGAACATGACGACCCGTGCTGGTTCTTCTTCACGTCCGGCACAACAGGCCGGCCGAAGGCGGCTGTGCTGACCCACGGCCAAATGGCATTCGTCGTAACCAATCACCTCTGCGATCTGATGCCGGCGACCACCCCGCGCGATGCTTCGCTGGTGGTGGCGCCATTGTCGCATGGCGCCGGTATCCATCAGCTGGTTCAAGTCGCGCGCGGCGTGAAGACGGTCCTGTTGGCAAGCGAACGCTTCGATGTCGATGAAGCCTGGCGCCTGGTCGAGCGCTGGAATGTCACGAACATGTTCACCGTGCCAACCATCCTGAAGATGCTGGTAGAGCACCCGTCGCTGGCGTCGCATGACCATTCGTCGCTTCGCTACGTAATATACGCCGGCGCGCCTATGTATCGCGAGGATCAGAAGCTCGCGCTGCACCGGCTGGGCAAGGTGCTGGTGCAGTACTTCGGGCTGGGCGAGGTTACCGGCAATATCACCGTATTGCCGCCGGAGCTTCACGATCTCGAAGATCATGACGGCGCGCGGATCGGTACTTGCGGTTACGCGCGCACCGGCATGCAGATCTCGATTCAGGGCAACGATGGGCGCGAACTGCCCGCGGCCTCGACCGGCGAGATTTGCGTTTGCGGGCCGGCAGTCTTCGCGGGCTACTACGACAATGCCGAAGCTAATGCGAAAGCGTTCCGCGACGGCTGGTTTCGGACGGGGGATCTCGGCCACATGGATGACGAAGGCTTCTTGTATATTACGGGTCGGGCTTCCGACATGTACATCTCGGGGGGCTCGAACGTCTATCCGCGCGAGATTGAGGAAAAACTGCTAACGCACCCGGCGATTGCTGAAGTGGCGGTGGTGGGTGTGTCTGACCAGACCTGGGGCGAAGTCGGGGTGGCCGTCTGCGTGCTCGCGCCAGGCACGGAACTCACCGAATCCGGTCTGCTTGCATGGGCAGAAGGTAAAGTCGCTCGCTACAAAATTCCGAAGCAAGTCGTCTTCTGGGCGGAATTGCCGAAGTCTGGCTACGGAAAGATCAGCAAGAAAATCATCAAGGAGGAGCTCCGCGCGAGCGGCGTTCTGGAGCCCGTGCGATTGCCGCAGACGGTTGCATGAGCGAACCCCTGATGGTGAGCGGCGTGCGTGGAGGTTCACGGTCTTTCGATTGACCGTTGATCGCCATCGATCATTGAATAGAACGGGACCGACAAATGCAGCAGACAATTCTGATCACGGGCGGTGCTTCGGGTATCGGACTGGCGATCGCCGAGGCTGTTCTCGTGGCAGGTTGGCGTGCGGTGATAGCCGACGTCGCTGACGGCAGCCTGGAGCAGGCCCGCGCCAGATTCGAGCCATTTGCCGACCGTACCAGGTTCGAGAAGTTTGACGTGGCCGACGAGACCGCCGTTGCGGCAGCGATCGATGGGTGCGAAAGGGAGTTCGGCGTGCTCGATGGTGTAGTGAACTCCGCCGGCATCGGTCGCGAGCTTCCGGCATTGGAGACCAGCGCCGAACTGTTTCGCAAGATCGTCAACATCAACCTGGTGGGAAGCTTTGTAACGGCACGTGAGGCCGCGCGGCGAATGCAGTCCCGCGGCTGCGGCGCGATCGTGAACATCGCTTCCGTTTCTGGCATCCGCGGCAACGCCCGTCGCGTTGCCTATGGTGCGTCCAAGGCCGGCGTCATTATGATGACGCAGATCATGGCCGTCGAGTTTGCGCCGCGCGGCGTTCGCGTCAATGCAATCGCGCCGGGGCCGATCGAAACACCCCTGGTGAAGGAGATGCATTCGGAGGCATCGCGGTCTGAGTGGATCAGTCGCGTTCCGCAAGGTCGTTATGGGACGCCGGACGAACTGGCGGGCGCAGCGATTTTCTTGCTTGACCAGCGTAAGTCCAGCTTCGTCACGGGACAAGTGCTCGCTGTCGATGGCGGGTTCACCGCTGGCGGCCTGCTGGGTTGACACGTGCAGCTAACGCATCAGCACCGGTCACGAGGTGAGCATGAATACTGGAAAGACCAAAGAGCCATTCATGACGGCTAGAGCATCATCGGCCATACCTCGTCCGAGGACGCTCATTCACCCCGGGCGGTTCAATCCTGTGAGAATTCAGAGCATGCGCTCTCAGTCCGCGCGGCATTTTCGGCTGGCGCTGGAGCCTGGCTTCAGCCTTTTCGACGCTCTGGTCCAACCATTAGCGAAAGTTGGCGTACATAGCGCGTCCATGACCATCCTGGGCGGCTATTTCGAGCGGCTCCACTACTGCGTAGCGCCGCCCGACCCCTCAAGGCAAGCCGTGATCGCTTACGCAGATCCCATCGGCGCGGGACGAGCTTATATGATCTTCGGCAATGCGACGCTTGGCAAGAACTTGCAGAAGTTGCCGCTGGTGCATTGCCACGCTGCCATTCGAACTGAAAGTGGCGAGATTAAGGGCGGACACATCCTGACTGAAACATGCGTCGTAGGATCAAATCCGATCCCGGTCCTTGTGACGTCGCTCGACGGTTTTGAATTGCGTCAAGCATTCGATCCAGAGACGAATATCTCCCTTCTCCAACCGCACGGGCACGCCAATGACTAGCATGAACATGATCGAAAATGGGTCTATGGGGCGCGTGGCCTATGCTCGAATCGCCCCGAACGAGGACCTGGTGCAGGGTGTAGAGAAGCTATGCCTCGCCGAGGGCTTTCGAAATGCGTTCGTGCGTGGCGCTCTGGGTAGTCTCGTCGACGGATGTTTGGCAGCCGGAGAGGAAACATACCAACATATCAGGGGTCCCGCAGTTGAAATCGTGAGCATCGCGGGAGAGGTGAGATCGCGGGACGACGGCTCTGTGAGAGCATCACTCTCGGGTGTCGTAGCAGATACTGACGGAAATGTATTCGGAGGGACTTTCGTTGCCGGCTCCAACCCGATTTGCATGACATTCGAGGTAACCCTCGAGGAGTGGCTGCCATCAGTTGAGAGATAGATCCGCGTGGATCGAACGCTATGCGGTTCGGCACGAGCTTGATTGCTATCGGCGCAAACCGGGCCATCAATGGCTTGTCGGGGGGCGGACGCTGACGGTATCGGTTGGAAGTCGGCGAAAGCCCAAGAGGAGGCCGTTCCGACTCGGTGCACGTCTGGCGCGTCGATTGATTTCGATACTTGCTGAAGGTGCCAATCCTCAGAGCCTCGCAAATTTTCCTGTGAACTCAAGACCAAAAAATACGGGCGCGTATACCGTCGGCATTAGACCGTCAGCGTTGAGGATTTGTGCTAGAAAATCAACGCGAAAGCGTCTTCCCAAATGATTGAGTGGGGCGTAGTGGGAACGGCTGCTACCGCGTGGTTTGGCGTAGGTTTGGGTGGGGCAGTTCTCCGCTTCCTTTCATAGCCGGGCACTCTCCAAAGTTGTGACCATCCACTTATCCTGAATCGCGGTCAGACTTTCATCCTGCTTCTGCCAGGTGACTATTGTGGCGCATTGCAGCGTGCAGAAAGGTCGGAGCCGGGTAGGCCCAAGCCTCACAGTCGAAGGAAGGCAGCTCTTGGCGCAAACTGGACGTTCGGCCGGCCCCGCATGTCTCAGAAGGCCATGAGCTGACTTGCGAGAAGTGGCAGCTGCTGGCGCAAAGCGGACATCGGCCGGCGAATTGACTTCAGCAATCGGAGCCAGGGCGGACTCCATCCGTTCCTATACTCCGAAGTTCCCTCTGCGGACCGGATTTTCTGGGTTTCGTTTGCCGGTACCCGCGCGGAGTTGTAGGCGCTCCTCATCTGCGAGACACTCTGTCGCAGAACCATTCGATCTGCTGGAGGAGTAACCTCCAGGCGGAAATCTGTCGTTCGCAATTCGAGCGGCATGCAACGGGCGATCCTGCGCCGTCAAGGTTGCAAGAGCCGTGGGCGGTGGTCGCCCCTTTGCCGACTGTCCAAGAGCATGAAGCGGACTGCTGCAATACTGACCACTAGTCACGGAGGAGATGCCATGACGGAGATCCGGTTGGCCGCGCTGCAGGGCGGGGCGACTACGCTTGAAAGCGATGCAATTGCTGCCTTTCGCCAAACCTTGCGAGGCAACGTTTGTCTGGCCGAGGAGCCGGGCTACGATGAAGCACGCACGATCTGGAATGCGATGATCGATCGCCGCCCAGGCGCGGTCGTGCGCTGCAGGGGGGCCGCAGACATCATTCGTGCCGTACGGCTTGCGCGTGAGCACGGCCTCTTGGTCGCCGTGCGCGGCGGCGGCCATAACATTGCGGGCAATGCCGTTTGTGACGGCGGGCTGTTGATTGATCTTTCGCTGATGCGCTCCGTCCGGGTTGATCCATTTCACCGCACCGCGCGCGTGGACCCGGGGGCAACGCTTGGCGACTTCGACAAGGAGGCGCAAGCTTTCGGCCTCGCCACCCCGCTCGGGATCAACTCGACGACCGGCGTTGCGGGATTGACGCTGGGCGGCGGCTTCGGGTGGCTTAGCCGCAAGTTCGGGCTTGCCGCCGACAACCTGATCTTGGCCGACGTGGTGACGGCCGAAGGCGAGCTCGTCCGGGCAAGCATCGCCGAGAATACTGACCTGTTCTGGGCGCTGCGCGGAGGCGGAGCCAATTTCGGGGTGGTGAGTTCGTTCGAGTTCCGCCTGCATCCTGTTGGTCCGATGGTTCTGGCCGGGCTCATCGTCCACCCCTTTGCGCGGGCGAAGGAGCTGCTCGCGGGCTATCGCGACGTCGCCGCCAAGGCGCCCGACGAACTGACAGTGTGGGTGGTGCTCAGGCAGGCGCCGCCGCTGCCGTTCTTGCCCGCCGAGATTCACGGCAAGGAGATCGTCGCGTTCGCCGTCTGCTATGCGGGAGATGAGAACGAGGGCAAGCGTGCATTAGAGCCGCTGCGCGCGCTCGGAGAGCCGATCGCTGACGTGATCGGCATGCAGCCCTTCGCGGCTTGGCAGACCGCGTTTGACCCACTGCTCACGCCCGGCGCCTATAATTACTGGAAGTCGCACAATTTCGTTGAGCTCAACGACGGTCTTCTCGACACGCTGGTGAGCCATACGACAAGCCTGCCGACCGGGGAGTGCGAGATTTTCATGGGTCAGCTGGGTGGCGCCACCGGTCGCAAGGCCGTCGACGCCACGGCGTTCCCCCACCGCGATGCGAAGTTTGTCATGAACGTTCACACGCGATGGCGCGATCCGGTGGATGAGCAACGTTCGATCGCCTGGGCGCGCAGGCTCTTTACTGAGACCGCGCCTCACGCAACCGGCGGCGTCTACGTCAATTTCATGCCGGAGGATGAGACCGATCGCGTAGTCGGCGCCTACGGCCCGAACTACGCTCGTCTTGCCGCGCTGAAGGCCAAGTACGATCCCGGCAACCTGTTCCGGCTCAACCAGAACGTCAGGCCGGCCGCCGCGCAGCGACCGGCAGCCTGACAAGAAGGGAAGAGCATACGTCATCGGGGGGTTACGGAGACGAAGTTGGACATCGGAGAATGGCTGCGCAGCCTGGGCCTGCAATCCTATGAGCAGACGTTCCGTGACAACGGAATTGACCTTGAGATCCTGCCCCACCTGACGGTTGAAGATCTCAAGGAGTCCAGGCCGTCGGCCACCGGCGGAAGCTTCTCGATGCAATCGGCTTGCTACCAGCGGACCTGGCGGCGGCGCGGCCCCCCGCGTCGGTGGAGCGCCGACAGCTCACGCTCATGTTCGTCGACCTCGTCGGCTTGACCGACCTCAGCTGCCGTCTCGATCCCGAGAAGCTGCGCGAGGTGATGCGGGCCTACTCGAACACGGTGGCGGGAGAGATTGCGCGACTGGAGGGCCACGTCGCGAAGTTTCTGGGAGACGGAGTGCAAGCCTATTTCGGCTGGCCGCGCGCAAGCGAAGATGCAGCAGAGCAAGCTGTCCGGCCGGGACTTGCGGTCGCAACAGCGGTCAGCGGCATGTCGTCAGGCGCAGGATGAACAAGGACGCGCTGATTTCACGGCTTGCCGCCGAGATCGACGAAGTCAGCGACCATAGCGCCGCGTTGTCTGACGAGGAGAGGCAGCGCAAAATGGCCGAGCTATCTGCCAGTCGGCTGGCAGCGCAGCGGTTAGAGGCGGAATTGACTTGGCGGGCGATGCACGATGGCGCGGCGATCATACCTCGAGCCGACCTTGAGACGGCGGCTGTGCTCGGCGTCAAGCTGGTTTCGGCGGCCCCCGCAGTCCCTCGCGAGGACGAGGGTCAAGCCGGCATTGTCCACCGCGTCGGCCCATAACGCCTTCCGATGCGCCGCTGCAACGGCATGGTCTGGCGGCGCGGCTCGGCGGGTGGGCATTCCTGACGCGGCCCACCCGCCGGGAGCCGTTGGAGGTTCGCCTCGGTCAGCGTCACGTCGGCAAGGGTCGATGTTCGCTCAAGCTTCCGAGCGATCTCGCCTAGCGTCAAATTTGTTTCCGTACCAGCTGCGATAAACGCTGCTCGTCCTCCTCGGACCATGTTGACAATGCACTCTCCGCAATTGCACCGGCCTGAAATGCCAGTGACGATTGCAGGCTGCGGCCGTCCCGTCTGCCCGTAATTTTACCGTCCAATCTGTTGCGTCGGGTGTCCCAACTAAGGACAGCACCCTCCGCAGTGGTCTAGTTTGATTTTTGGAGTGGCCTGTTTTGGGTTTAACCTTCCGGCAACCGAGGGTTAGCCGGTGTCCTCAGTAGGGGTGCTTAGACCTCCAACGAATGTTCTACCGGCAACAAATGCGATCGGTCCGTAGGTGTTCTCACCGGGGTTTCGCGGGTTACAAGTTCCTTGCAACCATCTCCGGCCGGGATCATTGTTCCAACATCACCGGCCGAGGCACTGCCCCGTAGGCGTCGGTGGCTGAGAGACAAATCGCGCTCCCGCCTGCATAACAGGGAGGGAGCGCATGACCGGGCTCCATCTTTCCAAGCAAATTGATCTTCTCGATAAGAACGCCTGCACGGAAGCTGAACGCCTGCGCAAAGAGGCCCGTGGCACCCCACCAGGAGTTGAGCGCGACCGGGGCTGGCCTCACGGGAACTAGAGCCGCCAAGGTAACGGATATTATGGTCGCGGGAGGGTAGTGCCTCAGTTTGAAATTTAAAAAGAAACGATGCGTATAATGGGGACATGCCCCACTTGGACGCTTGCTTAGGAATTCTGCGAAAGCTGATCGCCCAAACCAAGTCCCGTTGGCAGAGCGGGCCATAGACGAGTATTGGGAAGCTACGATACCCGGTGCCGGCAAGAGCGGCCTCCGGGTCATTCAGCAGGACGTGTTCGCCCAGTTCAGTACCGTCATCGGAGACCGGCGCGACTTCGAGGAAGCAGTCAATCCCTACATCGAAAAGAAATCGACAGAGTAAGGCCGCTTCAGTTGGCGGCCTCTCTCATCTTGGCTGGGGTGTTCTAGCGTCGCCAAATTTTTGCGTAGAGTTCGGTCTCTACGCGGATGTGACATGGGGAACGGCGACCTGCTTTACAGCGTGTACATAGTGGCTCTGGAGCTCTGCCCAATCGTCATAACCGGGATTGCACTGTTCGCGATGTAAGGCAGGCGGTGACCATACGCAGCTACACCGCGCATATCCTCGGTCCCAACGGGCGCATCGCCAATCGCATAGACCTGCTTTGCCTCAACGAAGCAGCAGCCAAGGAAAGCGCTAAAGCCCTTGCTGACGACGATCAGATCGAACTGCTGTGCCAAGGCGGCTCAGCGGCGAGGCTTGTCCCAGCGCTCAGCCGCTGGATGGATTGCTGGATGGATTGATGGTGACTGCTCTTCCAATTCGCGGAGCCGGTTGATTTGCGTTCTGACGTTCGCTGGCAATTCCCGCTCTGGCTCAATCGTCGTACGCAACTTCTCACCGATCTCTCGAACGATGGCGCGGCTGTGTTTGTGGTCTATGTTGATGCTCTTGGGCATAACGAAGCCTCGTTCAGGCTAAGAAAGCGCTCAGCGGGGACCCACGCTTGCGCCTACCC